>CAZFCY010000004.1:59790-61831 GCA_964517665.1 uncultured Opitutaceae bacterium
ACAGGTGTCAGGAAACAGGAGGCAGGTGTCAGGAGCCCGACTCCTGAAGGCGGAACTCCGAACCCGGAGCGGGAGACAGGGGCGCTGCCGTTCCGCGAGCCTGGCGTAATTTTAATCACACCCCTTCCTGCGCCGCTCCGGCTTAGTTCTGGTCGAAGTAGCGGACGTAGCCGCCGCGGCGGAGGCGCTCGAGCCAGCGGCTCTGGGCCTCGCGGGCCATCTGGCTGACGAGCATGCGCTCGATCTGCTCGCGAACTTCCTCGATCGGCTGGATGCCGGAGACGCGGCGGTCCTCGGAGTAGAGGATGTAGATCTCGTTCTCGAGCTTGATGGGCTCGCTGAACTCGCTCTTCTCGAGCTTGAACGCGGCCGTGGAAAGCTCTTCGCGCAAGTCCGAGGGCGCCCACCAACCCCAGTCTCCGCCCTGCTTCTTGCTCGGGTCCTGCGAGTATTGTTTCGCCATGTCGGCGAAGCTGGCGCCGTTGCGGAGCTGCTCCATCACGGTGTCGGCCGTCTGCGTGAGGATCGAATCGTTCTCGTCGGCGATTTTCGTCAGGTGGATGAGGCGCAGATGCACGCTGTCGCCTTGATAGAACCGGTCGCGATTTTCGGTGTAGTAGTTTTCGATCTTCGCCGGGCTGACCATGGCCGTCGTCTTGCGCAACTGCTGTTCCATGTAGCCGACGATGATCTCGTCCTCGACGATGCGGCGGTATTCCTTCTGCGTCTTTCCGATCGCGCGGAGGTAGGCGAGAAACTTGGAGCGGTCGCCTTCGAACTCCGTCATGATGCGCTCGTCCATCCGCTGGTCGACGTAGCTGGCGGGGATGCGCCGCTTTTCGTCGGAGTAGAAGTCCTTCACGATCAGCACCTCGTCCACGAGGTTCTGGATGATGTCGTCCTCGACCTCCTCGATGTTCTGGCGGAACTCGGTCGCGTTGCGGCTCCCGGAGCGGATCTGCGGGAGCAGCGGTTCGATGCGGCGGCGGATATCGCCGACGGTGATGATGCGGTCTTCGACGATGGCGGCGATGCCGTTGGCGAACCGGGCGCCGACTTCGCTCGTGTCGGAGGATTGGGCTTCCGACGGATTCGTTGCCGGGGTGGTGGCGGACTGTCCGGAGAGTCCGGCGACCGCGAGCGTCGCGGCGGCGAGCAGACTCAGGGGGTTGCGCGGGGAGCGGATGGAAAGCATGGAAGTGTCAGTTGGACAGATTGTTAAGAAACGTGTGAATTTCCCGTAACCTTGCTCCGGGGGTGCGCGCGGTCAAGCGGGGAAACCGGGTTCCGAGCATCACGAAGTCGTCGCGGTTGGAGCTGGCGCGGCGGAGTTTCAGCCGGTTGCCCTCCGTTTCGACCGAGAGGATGCGCTTCTGTTCGGCAAGACAACGAATCTCGGCGAGCGAGGCAAGCGCGCGCGCCTTCGCGGGAGGTTTGCCGAAACGGTCCTCGAGGCCGGCCATCAATTCGCGGACTTCTTTCACGCTGCCAGCCATGGCGAGGCGGCGATAGACATCCACGCGCAAGGCCAGCTCCGGCACGTAATCGGCCGGGATCCGCGCCTCGATCGGCGGGCACTCGCCCTCGGATTTTTCGACGTCCTTCAATGCCGTGAAACCATCCGCGCGTCGCGAGACACCGAGGTCGGAAACGCCGTCGCGCGCCTCGCCCTGCCGGACGAAGTCGGGCTTCACCGACGCGCGCACGGCGCCGGCCGCGGGCTCGCCCTTGAGGCGCGCGATGCTCTGGCGCAACAACTGGCAATAGAGTTCGAAGCCGACGCCGACGATGTGCCCGCTCTGCTCGGCGCCGAGGAGGTTGCCGGCGCCGCGCAGCTCGAGATCGCGCATCGCGATGCGGAAGCCCGCGCCGAGCTGGTTGTGCTGGCGGATGGCGTTGAGGCGCTTGCGGGCGAGGTCGAGCAGGCGGCCGTGGCGATGCAACAAGAGGTAGGCGTAAGCCTGGTGTTTGAAACGGCCGACGCGCCCGCGGAGCTGGTAGAGTTGCGAGAGCCCGAAGCGGTCGGCGCCTTCGATGATGA
>CAZFCY010000004.1:61841-69270 GCA_964517665.1 uncultured Opitutaceae bacterium
TCCTTCTCGACCATCTGGCCGTGGCCGACACCGAAGCGCACGTCGGGCATCAGCTCGCGCAGCCGACCCGCGACGAGGTCGATCGTCTGCACGCGGTTGTGCAGATAGAAAACCTGCCCGCCACGTCGCAGCTCGCGCCGGATCACATCGGTCACGAGTTTCTCGTCGTAGGCCCGGACGATCGTCTGGATCGGACGGCGTTCGGCGGGAGGCGTCTCGATCACGCTGAGCTGGCGCGCGCCGGTGAGCGCGAGGTAGAGCGTGCGCGGGATCGGCGTGGCGCTCATGCTGAGGATGTCCACGTTCGTGCGCCAGTCCTTGAAGACCTCCTTGTGCTTCAGGCCGAAACGCTGCTCTTCGTCCACCACGACGAGCCCGAGGTCGCGGAACTTCACGTCGGCCTGCACGAGCCGGTGCGTGCCGATGAGCACATCGACGCGGCCCTCGGCGAGCGCGGCGAGGATGCGCGTCTGCTCCTTGCGCGTGCGGAAGCGGCTGACCATTTCCACCACCACGGGAAAGCCGCTCATGCGCTCGCGAAAGGTGTTGAAATGCTGCTGGGCGAGCACGGTCGTGGGCGCGAGGATCGCGACCTGTTTTCCCGACATGACGGACTTGAAGGCCGCGCGCAGCGCGACCTCCGTCTTGCCGAAACCGACGTCGCCGCACACGAGCCGGTCCATCGGCTCGACCTTTTCCATGTCGCCCTTCACTTCGCGGATCGCGCGCGATTGATCGGGTGTTTCCCGATAAGGAAACGTGGCCTCGAACTCGCGGTCCCACTCGCCGTCGGGCTGGAATGCGAAACCGGGATTGTGCTCGCGGCGCGCCTGCACCTCGAGCAGGCGCGCCGCGTAGTCGAGTGTGGCGCGCTCGGCCGCGGCGCGGACTTTTTCCCAGCGCCCGGAGCCGATCCGGCCGAGTTGCGGGCGCGCCTTGGTCAGGCCGACGTAGCGGCTGACGAGGTGTGATTCCTGCAGCGGCACGTGCAGCAACACGCCCTCGTCGAACTCGAGCGTGAGCACCTCGCGCATCTCGCCACGCATCTCGAGTTGTATCGCGCCACGATAGATCGCGATGCCGTGCTGGAGGTGGACGACGAACTCGCCCTCGACCAGCTCGGAGAAATCGAGCAACTGATCCACCTGCGACTGGTTGACCAGCGCCTTGCCGCGCCCGCGCGGACGGCGGCGCCGCCGGCAGCCGAAGATCTCGGTCTCGCTGACCACGACGAGTCCGGTGGCTCTCGCGAGGCGCGGCCACGTCGGGCGCTCATGCCCTTCGCGGAAGGTGACGCGGAAGCCCTCGTTGAGCGCGCCGACGAGAAACTCCGGTTTCAACGCGGCGAGATCCGCCTCCTCGCGCAGCAGCTCGGTCACCCGCGCCTCCTCGCCCGCGCGGGGCAGGACGATCGCGATGTGCTCGCCGGCGCGCGACCATTCCGCGAGATGGGAGAAGAAGCGCGCGCGCTGGGTCTGCTCCTCGATCAGGCGTTCGTCCGCGAGCCGCGCCTCTTCGGCAAGACCGCGAAACATCGAGAGCGATTCCGCGTCGAGGGCGAGCGGTTCCACGTCGTCCGGCTGGCCGAGATCGAGTTCGGAGATCTCCGTCCAGCGATCGCCGCGCGCCCGGCAGCCGGCCATCAATTCCGGCCACGGGATGCTTCGGATCGAGCCTGCCTGTAGTTGTAATTCGGATACAGCCGCGACAAGGTCGTCGGGCTCGAGGGCGAGCCAGTGAATCGGTCCGGCGATGTGCGCGAGAAGATCGCTGGACGGGCCGGCGAAAACGTCGCCGGCCGGCGGCGGCATGAGCGTGATCGCCGCCGCCTTCTCGCCCGAGCGCTGCGTGACGGGATCGAAGGCGCGGATGTCCTCGACCTCGTCGCCAAAGAAGTCGATCCGGTAGGGCGTCTCGGCCGTGACGGGATAGACGTCGATGATGCCGCCGCGCACCGCGAACTGTCCCGGCGCCTCGCACACGGCCTCGGAGTCGTAGTCGAGGGCGCGGAGTCGTTCGACCAGCGCGGCGTGTTTGCGCTGTTCGCCGACGCGGATCGTCACGGCGGCGTTTTCGATCGCGCCCGGCGTTGGCAGGGGCTGTGTCAGCGCGCCCGGTGTCGCGACGATCGCGAGCGGGCGATCCGGGCTGGGCTGGGCGCGCAGGAGTTCGAGCACCGCGAGCCGGTCGCAGGCGATGTCGAAGTTTTCCGTCGCGCCGGCCTCCTCCTCGCGCAATTCCGGCAGCAGCGCGCACATCGTCCCCGGCGCGCCGGGCGAGCGGGCGCGGGCGAAGAGGACGAGGTCCTCGGTCAACTGCGCGGCCGCGCGCGCGTCGGCCACGAGCACGAGACTCACCGCGGCGCGGCCACGGTGTATCCATTCTTCAACGACAAGCGGCGCGCAGGCGCGGTTGACCCCGACGACGCGCGCGCGCGCGGCGTCCGCGAGGTTCGACAGGCTGCCGGGAGCGTTACTCACGGATTAAAAAGAAGGGCAGGCGCCCCATGGGCGTTGACCTGAATACTTCGGGAGAAGGAGCGAAGAAATGGCCACATAAGGCTCACAAGGCACAAAAGGGAATTCACTGCTTTGTGTCGTCCTGCGCCACAATGCCGAGCCTTCAGTGGCCATCTGCTTTCTGGAGGATTGGAGCGGTCTGAAGTGCCGCAAACAAGAGTGTCCGCGCCCCTTTGACAGGCTTCAGTCATTGCGGTTCGTCCATCGCCCACTGGCTCAAGGCCTCGCTGGCGGCGGCTTCCTCGGCCTCTTTTTTCGAGGCGCCGGAGCCGCGGCCGAGCACGCGGTCGAAGAGGAGCACCTCGACCTCGAACGAGCGTTCGTGCGCGGGGCCCTCTTCGCGCGTGACGCGGTAGGAGAGCGCGTTGTTGCCGTGGATCGGTTGCGCCAGCTCCTGCAGCCGGCCCTTGGGATTGATGTGCACGATGTGGCGCGAAAGCCGCTCGTTCAGATCGCCGTACCAGCCGAGCACGACGCGGCGGGTGGTTTCGAAACCGGCGTCGAGATGGATCGCGGCCACGAGGGCCTCGATCGCGTCCTCCAGCGCGGCGAGCCGCAGGTGGCCCGAGGAGGCGCGCATGGACGCGCTGACCCGCAGCACCTGCTCGATGCCCAGCTCGCGGGCGAGTTCGGCGAGAAACACGCCGCGCGTGACGGTCGAGCGGCGCGAGGTGAGCGGGCCCTCGCGCTCCGCGGGAAACAGCGCGACGAGTTGCTCGGAGATGATGAGCTGCAGCACCGCGTCTCCCAGAAACTCGAGCCTCTGGTTGTGCTCGATGCCGGGCACATCCTGCTGGGCGGAGGGATGCGTCAGGCAAAGCTGGAGCAGCTTGGGATCGTGAAAGCGGTAGTTGATCCGCTCCTGAAAGGCGTCCAGCGCCACGGGGTCGATCGTCATGATTCGTATTTCGGGAGTTCAGGCTTGCCGGCCTTTGGGCAGGAGCGGCTTCAGCCGCGATTCGCATGACGCATGGGCTTTCAGATCGCGGCTGAAGCCGCTCCTGCCTTCGGTTGCTTTGCTGCGTTCCGTCCGATTCATCCGCTGAGTCCGGCTTCAGGAACTCGCGCTGGAGTATCGCCGCAGCCCGAAGTGGAAGAACGCCGCCGCCGCGGCGAACCACGCGGTTGCGATGCCGGCGAGCCACGCGATCTGCCACACGCGCGGCCCGTGGATCAAGGTTTCAGAGGGAAAATTGGAGATGATCACGGCGGGAAAGAGATATACGAAAACCACCTCCATCGCGCCGCGCAACGCCGGCCGCGGAAGTCGCGAGAGATCGAAGAGCGCGAAATAGCCGCCCTCGATCCCCTGCACGCGCGTGATCCAGAAGGCGAGCGCGACGAGCGCGACCACGGTGCTGAAGTGGATGACCAGCCCGCAGAAGACGAGGAACGCGTAGACGACGATGTCGATCGCGCCGGGATGAAGCCCGAGCTGCCCGGCGGCATAGACCACGATGCCGAGCGCGACCACGGAGTTGAGCAGGCCGTCGAGTTCGATCTTGCGGGTCGCGAGCATGAAGAGCGGGTTGCCCGGCTGCGCGAGGTAGAAGTCGAGCGTGCCTTCGCGCACGTTGCGGTCCACCGCGAAGAGGTTGGTCATGAAGAAGGTCATGAACAGCCGCATGATCAGCATCGCCGTGCCGACAAGCAGGATCATCTCCGATTTCCCCCAGCCCGCGATCGCGTCGACGTGGCGAAACATGACCTCGATCAGGAGCAGGTTCACCGCCATCCACAGGACGTCGACCACGATCCAGAGAAAGAAGTCGAAGCGAAACATCATCGTGCGCACGACCGAGTAACGGATCGAGGCCAGCCAGATGCGGATGTAGGCGAGGAGGCTCACGAGAAGGAGCGAGAAGCGAGTAGTGAGTAGCGAGTAGAGAAAAGTGAGGCGCTTGCAGCGCGAAAATACGAGATGCGCATTCTTCATGCTCGCTACTCACTCCTCGCTTCTTCACCTCCTACCCTCCCACCGCCGTGTGCCGGCGCAGGCCCAGGTTCCACAGCATGCGGCCGCCGGCGACGAATGCGATTGTCCACAAAAGCTGGATGCACAGCCCCGATTGCGCCGCCTCGATCGATTCGATCCGGCCCGTGACCAGCCCGACCGGGAAGTAGGCCTGGTAGTAGAAGGGCAGCCATTGGCTGACGCGGTAGAGCGCGTCCGGCATCAGATCGAGCGGGAAGATCTGTCCGCTCAGGAGCGTCTCGATCGCGAGGGAGAGGATGACGAAGCCCTGGATCTCGAGAAACCAGAACGCGAGCAGCCCGAAACAATACGCGAGGCTGAACTGGATGAGCGCGGCGAGCGCGAAGGCCGGAATCGCCGCGAGCCAGCGCCACGTTTCCACGTTTCGCGGCAGGTAGTCGTGCAGGAGCGGCAGCAGCAGCAACAGCGGCACGAAGACCACCACGCCCGTCACCGCCCGGCTGGCGAAGAAGAGCGTGAGCCGGTAGAGGTAGTAGTCGATCGGCTTGGTGAGAAACTGGTTGATCATGCCGCTGCGAATCTCCTCGCCGATCTGGTAGTCCTCGTTGAACGCGCTGATCAGGTAGTTCGCGACGATCAAGAGGAGGAAATAACTCATCGTCTCCTCGAACGAGAAGCCGCCGATCGACGCCTTGTCAGCATACGCCGCGCGCCAGAGCACGGCCACGGCGGCGAGGTGCAGGAGCGAAAACGCCACCCGCATGATGAAGTTCCACCGATACACGAGCGCGCTCTGCAGCCCGAGGCCGAAGACGTGTCGATACTTCAGGAGTTGGGTCACGGAACGCACAGGGGTGGCACGGAGATCGCGGAGCAACGGAGGCCGGTTTTCAGATCGTCCACAAGGAAACGACAAATGTCTGGCGTCGATTCGAGTCTGCCCGCGCCGGCGCCGGCGGGATCAAATGGAATCCTTGCGCCCCTTGTGTTGCTCCCTGCCTCCGCTCAGGCGAGGTCGAAGCGCTTGATCACTTCCTTCGACAGGTTGCGATACGCCGAGGCGCCCGGGCTGGTCGCGTCGTATTCGAAGATCGTTTTTCCGAAGCTCGGCGCCTCGCTCAGGCGCACGGTGCGCGGGACGACGGTGTTGAAAATCTTGTCCGGCAGGTGTGTGCGGACTTCGTCGACGACCTGGCGCGAGAGGTTCGTGCGGATGTCGTACATCGTCATGACGATCCCGCCCACGGACAGGTCGGGATTCACGCCCGCGTCGTGCAGGCGCTGGACGACCTTGAGGATCTGCCCGAGCCCTTCGAGCGCGAGGTATTCGCACTGCAACGCCACGAGCAGAAAATTGGCCGCGGCGAGGCTGTTCATCGACAACAGGCCGAGCGCGGGCGGGCAATCGATGATGATGGCCCGAAAGCGATCGGAACCCGTCACAGGCTCGAGAGCGTTCCGGAGCTGGAGAAGGTAGTCGGGCTTCTGCGCCAGCTCGATCTCGGCGGCGGCCAGATCGACCTCGGCCGGGAGCACGAAGAGGTTCTTCACATGCGACTCGACGACCATGTCCAGGGCCGAGCCCTCGCCGAGGAGCGGGCCGTAGATGCTGCGGCCCTCCTCGCGTTCGACGCCGAGCCCGCTCGAGGCGTTGCCCTGCGGATCGAGATCGATCACGAGGGTGGGGATCTTCCGCTCCGCGAGGGCGGCGGCGAGGTTGATGGCCGTGGTCGTCTTGCCCACGCCCCCTTTCTGATTCGCGATGGTGAAAACCGTGGCCGGCATGCGAGGTAGATCACTGCGCGCGCGGGCGGAGTCCACCGAGAAAATGCGGGAAAATCCGCTTGAAAGGCGGAAACCGTATGACGATGGTGGCCGCTCGTTTTTGCCGGAGGCTCCTCGCGCCGGCAGGACACGGCGCGGTAGCCAAGTGGTAAGGCCGGGCTCTGCAAAAGCCCTATACGCCGGTTCGATTCCGGCCCGCGCCTCCAGTTTCTAATCCATGTGGATTAGAGAGTTACGCGGATTGGAAGGGCCACTGTCAGTGAAAGTGTCAGTAAATCGAGGACGGAAAAAACGATCCGTCCACAATTCGCTGATACGATCCTGAAACTCGCCCGCTGCTCGCTAACGCGAGTTGCTCGGAATGCGTTACGATTCGGCACGTTCCGATGAAGCCACGTTTCGCACTCTTTCGCCGCGGCAAGATTTTCTACTGTCAGGACACGACCACCGGCCAGCAACTCAGTCTGCGCACCAAGGACGAAGCTGAAGCGCACACGCTGCTTCACGCGAAGAACGAGTCGTTCCGCCAGCCGGTGCTCAATCTTCAGATCGCCCGCACCTATCTGTCGGCCACCGACCCGGAGGTCGGCAAAAGAACCTGGCAGGCAGTCATGGACGAAATGGCAAAGACGAAAACCGGTGTGACGCTGCATCGGCACCACACCGCGATGAAGGACGCGGCATTCGATCTCATCCGCGATCTTCCGATCCTTGAAACTCAGCCCCATCACCTGCTTGGAGCGATGCAGGCGGGGTGCGTTTCCACGAGCATCTTCCTTCGTCGCCTGCATAACTTTGCGCTCGATATGGCGTGGCTGCCCTGGCCGATAGTGCCGAAAAAGCGTTGGCCCGCCATCCGGTTCAAGGAGAAGCGCGCGGTCACGCTCGAAGAGCACGGGGCTATAGTCGCTGCCGAGGGGAACCCGGAGCGCCGGGCCTACTATGAATGCTGCTGGCACCTCGGCGCAGCGCAGAGCGACGTTGCCAATTTGAGAGCTGCGGACATCGACTGGCAGAGCAAGGTCGTGAGTCTGTGCCGCCAAAAGACCGGCATGCCATCCATCATCCGTTTCGGGGCTGAGCTTGAGACGGTCCTGCGCGGGCTGCCCCGGGCGGGATGGCTGTTCCCGAACCATCGGCTGAAGCGCGAAACGCACCGGGCGAAGGAATTTGCCCGGGCCTGCCACAG
>CAZFCY010000004.1:69280-69964 GCA_964517665.1 uncultured Opitutaceae bacterium
CTGTGGCAGGCCCGGGCAAATTCCTTCGCCCGGGCCTGTCACAGGTTGTCGATTTCGGGGATTACCCTGCACAGCTACCGTTATGCGTGGGCGGAACGCGCCAAGACGTGCGGCTATCCGGAGCGCTTTGCGCAGGAAGCGCTCGGGCACAACAGCAAGGCCGTGCACCGCGCCTATGCCCGCAAGGCGCAGGTCTTGATCCCGGCTTTGGAGGACTACGAAAAGCAAAAGCCCGAATCAAAGGTCGTGCCGATGCCGAAGGCAATCGCTTGATCTGTGCGATTCGCAGCTTCGAGGGAATCAATCGATTACTCGGAGCTGTGCAAAGTGCTTCGCTCCCGTCGGAGTGATCGCCACTAGGGTTCTTCACATGAGCCTTCCTCGGGCTCAACCACTCGCGCGCGTGTACGGCGAGAGGCTTCTCTCGCCGGGCGTCATGCTAACGTCCCGCGGCCGCTGTATCCGAGTCAGCGAAACTTGAGAGCACGCTTTGCCCCGAACGAGAATTCCGTTTGCGGGCGTTCTTTTTCTGCCAGTGCAGGCAGACCGTGTTCGTGATCTTCGCGAGCCACGATCGGTCCTTGGCTAATTCGAGAACATCGGCGGTCGCGAAATACTTGATGCCGTTTTGAGGCGGGTTCCCCAACGGGCGCAGCAACCGGGCAGCTACCAAGATGGGGATGT
>CAZFCY010000005.1:0-7991 GCA_964517665.1 uncultured Opitutaceae bacterium
CCATCGGCACCTCGCACGGAGCCTTCAAGTTCAAGGGCCGGCAGTCCCTCCATTTCGACGTGCTCGACCAGATCAAGGCCCGGCTTCCCGGTTTTCCGCTCGTCATGCACGGCTCGTCCTCCGTCCCGCAGGACGAGGTGCAGCGCATCAACGCCGCCGGCGGCCAGATCAAGGACTCGATGGGCGTCGATGTGAACGAATACCTCCCCGCCGCGAAGCGCGGCGTGACGAAGATCAACATCGACACCGACGGCCGCCTCGTCTGGACGCGCGTGCACCGCGAGTTCTTCCGCGACAAGCCGGGCGAGTTCGATTTCCGCCCGCCGGGCAAGATCTTCATCGAGGAGTACGCGAAGTTCATCGCCTCGCGCAACGAACTCCTCGGCTCCGCCGGCACGCTCGACGAAGTCCGCGCCGCCGTTTCGAAATAACGCGGGCGGAAGACGCCTCACGTTGCGCGCGGGCGGGACGCCCGCGACCACCTGAACCCCGCAGCCCGGCCCGGGAGGGCCGGGACCGATCGCGGCACAAGCGCCCCGCGATGGACGCGGCCGTGTCTGCCGGCATGACCGGCGCGACGCTCTTCGGCCTGTTGCTCACGCCGGTCTTCTGCGTCGTTCTCAAAAAACCCGGCGCCCGCAAGCCCGCGCCGATGCCGGAGCCCGATTCCGCGGAACCGCTTCCCCCCGCCGGCAATCTACCCGCATGAACCGCCAACCCGCTCGAAAGATGAAAGCTTATCACATCACTTCCTTCACCGGCATCTCCGCTCTGACGCCGGTCGAGCTTCCCGAACCGACGCCGGCGCCGGGGCAGGTCGTCGTTCGCGTGCGCGCGACATCATTGAATTTCCGCGACCTCATGGTCTTGAACGGCAACTACGGCCGGATTCACACGCCGCTCGTCCCGCTCTCCGACGGCGCCGGCGAGATCGTCGCCGTCGGCGAGGGCGTGGACCGCGCGCGCATCGGCGAGCGCGTCGTCGGGCTTTTCTTTCAAAAATGGACGCACGGCGCCTTTCCGGACGGCGCCTTTCGCCACGCCCTCGGCGCGGCGCTTCCGGGCATGCTTTCGGAGTTCGTGACGCTGCCCGAATCGGGCGTCATCGGCATCCCGGAGCACCTCTCGTTCGAGGAGGCGGCCACCCTGCCCTGCGCGGCGCTGACGGCCTGGAACGCGCTGGTCGCGCGCGGCAACATCGCGGCCGGCGAGACCGTCGTCCTGCTCGGGACCGGGGGTGTATCCATTTTTTCGTTACAGTTCGCGAAGATGCACGGCGCCCGCGTCATCATCACCTCGGGCAGCGACGAGAAACTCCACCGCGCCGGAGCCCTTGGCGCGGACGAAACCATCAACTACCGGACGACGCCCGATTGGGAAAAGGCCGTGCTCGACCTGACCGGCGGGAAGGGCGCGGAACACGTCATCGAGATCGGCGGCACGGGCACCTTCGCGAAGTCGCTCGAGGCGGCCTCCGTCAACGGCACGGTCTACGTCATCGGCGGCGTGGCCGGTTCCTCCGCGGAGACGCCGCTGCGCGCCTTCATCACGCGCAACGTGAGCATGCGCGGCATCGCGGTCGGCAGCCGCGCGATGCACGAGGCGATGAATCGCGCCATCTCGCGCAACAAGCTCCGGCCGGTCGTGGACCGGACGTTTCCCTTTACCGAAGCCGCCGCCGCCTGCGAATTCCAACAGGCCGGCCGCCATTTCGGCAAGGTCGTGATCGCGCTTTAGCGTATCCATATGGTGGATACACAGCGATTGCCTCCTTCACGCGCCGCGCGTCCGAGGCTGGCGGAGAGAGAGGGATTCGAACCCTCGGTACCCTTTTGAGGTACGGCGCTTTAGCAAAGCGCTGCTTTCGACCACTCAGCCATCTCTCCAAAGCACAGGTTGAAGGGGGCCTTCAACCAACGCCCGCACGATGCGCAGGGGCGATCGGGTGACAAGGGCAAAAGCGCGCCGGAACCCCGCCGCGAGAGGCGACCTTTGCGCGCGAAGGGAACCCATGTCCGCCGGAGGAGGTCTGAAAGCCGGCGCTGGCGCGGCGCGACCGGGATCCGGTTTCGGCGTTGCTGCGCTGGAAGATTCGAATAAGTTGCCTCTCATGAAGGGAATACTGATCATCGTAGCCGCTCTGGCCATCGCCGCGGCCGCCTTTTTTGGAGTGCGCTACAGCCAGTCCGCCAAATCCCGGGTCGAAGGCCAGGAGCGGGCGGACGCGTTGTCCCTGGAACTGGAAAAGGCGCGCGCGCGGCAGGGGGAACTGGAGCGCAAGGCCGCGCAGGCCGCCAACGCGCGAGCCATGGCCGAGGACGCCGCCCGAAAGAACGCCGAGGCCGAGGCCCGCCGCCTCGCCCAGGCGCAGGCCGATCGCGAAGCGCAGGAAGCCGCCCGCAAACGCGCCGAGCAGGAAGCGACCGCAGCCGCGCGGCAGATCGAGCAGATTCGCGCCGAGCGCGCACGCCTGGAGGCCGAGACGAACCGCCTGCGTGAGCTTCGAGCCCAGGAGGCGGCCGAGGCCGGGCGCAACCTCGCCGAGGCCAAGCGCGCGCTGGAAGACAGCCTCCGGGAGAAGAACGCCGAGATCGAACGCCAGGCCGCGCTGATTGCCGAATACGGAGAAAAGAAGCAGAGCGGACCGGTGAAGGCGGAAGAATCCTCCCCGGTGTCTCCCGAGGCGATGTCGCGCGTGATTTTCCCGTCCAATTACAAGCGCGCGAACCACTACTACATGTCGCTCCAGATGGAGGCGGCCAGGAAGGACAAGTAACCCGCCCGCCGGTCAATCGCCCGGCCGCGCGGTGTTCGCGCAGATCCAGAACCGGCACTCGTCCGAAAAGGCGCGCACCGTCCCGGATTCGTTCGCGATGCGCGAGCGAAGATGATCCTCGAGGTGCGTCCAGCCGGTCGCGCGCAGGTCGTCCAGAATTTCCTCCCGGCTGGGCCAGTGCATGAAAATCCGCCCCTCCGGAAGCTCCCCCACCCGGTCGCCGAATTCGAACCCAGGCGCGCCGCGCGGCGCGGCTTCCCCGGCCTCCGGGGCCTCGCGATCCCAGGCAAGCCGGGCGCCGGGCAACTCGCGATCGTGCGTGGTGAAGACGAGTTTTCCACCGGCGGCGACCGCGCGGCCGATGTTTTCGAGCGCCCGCCGGCGATTGGCCCGGCCGGGAATCTGCATCAGCCCGTTGAAGCCGAAGATCGCGCCGCCGAACGATCCAGCCGGCAGCTCGAGGCGGGTGGCGTCGCCGACCGCGAACGGGATGTCCGCCCCCACATCCGCCGCGATGTCGCGGGCGGCGTCGATCATCGCCGGCGCATAATCGATGCCCTCGATCCGGCGAAAACCCAGCCTCCACAGGCCGAGGGCAATCCGGCCCGCGCCGCAGCCGAGGTCGAGAATCCGCTCGTCGCGGCAAAACACGGCTGAAAAGACCCGCGCTTCCGATGCCCAAAGGCCGACCGAAACCGCCGCGCGGACATAGTGCCGCACCGCCACCGGATCCGCAAACCACGCGCGCACGACCGCGCCATCGACGCCGCTTCCCCATTCACCGCAAAATCCAGCTTGATTTCCTGATGGCACGGAACCTTACTGCCCGTTTATTTTTTTCCAATGCAAGCGACGATTAAGACACAAGGGAAGCAATTCAACGTCACTGCGGGGGATGTCCTCGTCGTTGACCGCTTCCCCGGCGCAGAGGTCGGTTCGACCATCGAAATCAACGAAGTCCTCACCGCCGGCACGGGCGCGGACATCCGCGTCGGGACTCCCTTCCTCGATGGCGCGTCGGTCAAGGCGACGGTCGTCGAGCACAAACGCGGCGACAAGATCATCGTCTTCAAAAAGAAGAAGCGGAAGGGCTACGAGCGCAAACAAGGCCACCGCCAGGAGCTTTCCGTGATCAAGATCGAGTCCATCTCGGCCTGATCCCAGCAGCGCACTTCAAACAACAGACAGGAAATGGCACACAAGAAGGGTCAGGGAACATCAAGGAACGGACGCGACAGCCACAGCCAGCGGCTCGGCGTGAAGAAATTCGGCGGCGAGGCCGTCGTCGGCGGCAACATCATCATGCGCCAGCGCGGCACGCGCTACCATCCCGGCCGCAACGTCGGGATCGGTCGCGACTTCACGCTCTTCGCCCTCACCGATGGCGTGGTCAAGTTCGACCGCGAGCACCGCAAGGTCAGCGTCGTGGCCGCCGCTTCCTGATCGCCGCCGCCAGATGATTTTTCGAAGGCCCTCCCGTTCTTGGGAGGGCTTTTTTTATGCGTGTCCCGTGTGACTGAGCCGGGCCGCGGGCTCGTGCCTTTTGCAGTCTTCCCTCAAGCGGGCGCTTCTCTTTTCCGAAGCTCATGGATGACGCGCCCATGAATCCCCGACTCGACTCCCTCCTTCGCCAACGCGAGGTCATACGCGAACACTTGCGCTGGTTGGAGAGCGAGATCGAGGTCGCCAAGGGCTCGTCGAGCCTCGCCAGCACGAGCGCGTCGTCCGCGCCCGGCGCAACGGCGCCGGCGCACGCAAAGGCGCCGCTGACGGGTTCGGTGGAGGTCTGGCCGAGATCATCCGGATCCGCCGCCGTCCCTCCCGCCGACGCGACCGACGCCATTCCCGACGAAGTCGATGTGCGCGGCCTGCACAACGAAGTCCGCCGCGGTTGCATGGTCTACGCGGCCATCGCGGCGGCGGCCCTCGGGCTGATCGTGGTCTTCATCTACTGGCGTTATTGACCCCGCGGTCGCGCGCCGAACAACGGCGGCGGGAGCCCCATGGGTTTGTCAGGAATGATTTGAAAACCCGGGCGGCGGGTTCATGGTCGCGACGTGAAACCGTCCGCGGAAAGCAAGCTTTCCTTCGAAGATGCCCTCGCCCAACTCGAGGGTCTGATCGCGCGCATCGAAACCGGCGACGTTCCGCTGGCCGAACTCGTGGAGCAATTCCAGCGCGGCAACAAACTGCTGACGATTTGCTCGGCGCGGCTTCAGGATGCCGAACAGAAAATCCAGCTCCTGCAACAGGAGCGGAAAGGTGTTTCCTTTCAGGAGTTTGATCCCGACAAAGAATAGTCAGACATCTCCGTCACTGCCGCCCGAACTGCACGAACCCACTTCCAGTGTCCGCTTCCACGCCTTCAGCGCCGATACTTCCTGCCATCAAGTCTCCGGCTGACCTCAAACGTCTTCCGCCCGAAAAGCGGACGCAGCTTTGCGCGGAGATTCGCGATGCGCTCATCCGGGTGACCTCGACCAACGGCGGCCACCTCGGGCCGAACCTCGGCGTGGTCGAGCTTTCGGTCGCGATGCACCTCGTCTTCGAGACGCCCGAGGACAACTTCGTCTTCGACGTCGCGCACCAGGGCTACGTCCACAAGCTCCTCACCGGGCGCAACGACGAGCGCTTCGACCACATCCGCAAAAGCGAAGGCTACAGCGGTTTTCTCTCTCGTCCGGAAAGCATCCACGATTGCTACGGCGCGGGGCACGCCGGCACCGCCCTCTCCGCCGCGCTCGGCATGGCGGTGGCGCGCGATCGCAAGGGCGGCTCGGAGCATGTCGTCGCCGTGCTCGGCGACGCGGCGTTCACCTGCGGCATCACGATGGAGGCGCTCAACAACCTCGCCTCCACCACCCGCCGGCTGATCATCATCCTCAACGACAACAAGTGGTCGATCGCGCGCAACGTCGGCGCCATGGCGCGCTACCTCAACGAGCTGATCACGAACCCCGTTTACAACCGCATCCACGAGGACCTCGAATCGTTCCTGCGCCGCGTCCCGGGTGGCGGCTCGATCCTGCGGCTCGGCGCGCTCGCGAAGGAAGGCGCCAAAAACATGGTCGTGCCCTCGGTGCTTTTCGAGGAATACGGCCTGCGTTACCTCGGACCGGTCGACGGCCACGACATCGACCTGCTGGTCAAGAATCTCGAGTTCGCGAAACACGCCGAAGCGCCTGTCGTGCTCCACGTCCTCACGGTCAAGGGCAAGGGCTACGATGTCGCGATGGACCAACCCGAGCGCTTCCATGGGACGAGCGCGTTCGACCGCGGCACCGGCGTCTCGAAGCCGGTCAAGGCCGGCACGCCGCCCAATTTCCAGGATGTTTTCGGCGCGGCCCTCACGCGCTTTGCCCGCGCCGACAAGAACGTGGTCGGGATCACCGCCGCCATGCCCTCCGGCACGGGGCTCAGCCATCTGGCCGACACGCTGCCAAAACAGTTTTTCGACGTCGGGATCGCCGAGGAGCACGCGGTGCTTTTCGCCGCCGGGATCGCCACGAAAGGCATGCGCCCGGTCTGCGCGATCTACTCGACCTTCCTGCAGCGGGCCTACGACTGCATCGTTCACGATGTCTGTCTTCAGAACCTGCCCGTCACATTCTGCCTCGATCGCGCCGGGCTCTCGCCGAACGACGGACCGACGCACCACGGGTTGTTCGACATCTCGTTTCTGCGCTGCGTTCCGAACGCGATCGTGATGCAGCCGAAGGACGAGGATGAACTCGTGGACATGCTGCACACGTCGCTCGTCACGCCGTCGCCGACTTTCATCCGCTACCCGCGCGGCCCCGGCACGGGAGCCGCGATCAAGAAGCAGCCCGCGCTGCTCGCGATCGGCCACGCCGAGGAGATCCGCGCCGGGACCGACATCGTCATCTGGGCGCTCGGCAGCGGCATGGTGAACGACGCGATCGGCCTCAGCGACCGCCTGTTGATCGACGAGGAGCTTTCCGTCGGCGTGGTCAACGCCCGCTTCGTCAAGCCGCTCGATCGCGAGTTGCTCCTGGCCACCGCCAGAAACGCCGCGCTCGTCGTCACGATGGAGGATCACGTCATCGCCGGCGGCTTCGGCTCGGCCGTGATGGAATGCCTGCAGGAAGCGAGCGTGAAGACGCCGGTCGAGCGCATCGGCTGGCCGGATCGCTTCGTCGAACACGGCAGTTCCGTCGAAGTCCTGCGCGCCTCCTGCGGCCTCGCGCCCGACGACATCGCGCGCCGGATTGTGGATCGTTTCAAGCAAG
Organism: uncultured Opitutaceae bacterium; assembly: GCA_964517665.1. Taxonomy (GTDB): domain Bacteria; phylum Verrucomicrobiota; class Verrucomicrobiia; order Opitutales; family Opitutaceae; genus Congregicoccus. The sequence continues at coordinate 7,027 of CAZFCY010000005.1, forward strand.
CGCACCGCGAATCCGTCGAAGCCCTGCGCTGAGGCTTCAGAAGACAGGTATCGGAAAACGAATCGCACATCCGACCCGGCCCGCAGGTTTGATTTCGTAGGCGGCCAGCTCGCTGGCGCTCCGGATCCCGCGACCGCTCGGGAGCGCCGGCGAGATGGCGGCCTACAGGACGCGGCTCATCATTCTGCATTCTTCATTCTTAATTCCGTCTTTGCCAACCACCCCCGGCATCCCTTGCTTTGATCGCTTATGAAAGCCGCACACCCTTGGACCGGGAAGGTCAGCGCGGAGATCGAGAAGGCCGTGCTCGGCCAGCGATTCGTCGTCGAGCGCCTGCTCGTCGCGCTGCTGGCCAACGGGCACGTCCTGCTCGAAGGCATGCCCGGCCTCGCGAAGACACTTCTCATCAAAAGCCTCGGCACCGCGCTCGGCCTGCAGTTCGAACGCGTGCAGTTCACGCCCGATCTGCTGCCCAGCGATGTCGTCGGCACGATGGTTTTCCAGCCGAAGGACGGGCAGTTCATCCCGCACCTCGGGCCGATCTTCGCCAACCTCGTCCTCGCCGACGAAATCAACCGCGCCCCGGCCAAGGTCCAAAGCGCCCTGCTCGAGGCGATGCAGGAACGGCAGGTCACGATCGGCGGCACGTCGCATCGCCTGCCCCATCCGTTTTTCGTCATGGCGACGCAAAATCCGATCGAGCAGGAGGGCACGTACCCGCTTCCCGAGGCCCAGCGCGATCGCTTCATGTTCAAGCTGCTCGTCGAATATCCCGAGGAGCGCGACGAACTGGAAATGATGCGCCGCTGGGGCCGCGTGACCGCGCAGCCGGAGTTGACGCCGGTTTCCAACGCGGCGGAGTTGCTCGAGATCCGCGCCGAGGTGGACGCGACGCACGTCTCGGAATCCATCCAGGGCTACATCCTCGCGCTCGTCCGGGCGACGCGCGACATCGCCGCGGGAGC
>CAZFCY010000005.1:8001-28733 GCA_964517665.1 uncultured Opitutaceae bacterium
GGCCGCGAACGGCGCGCCCGCCTATCTTTCCTACGGCGCTTCGCCGCGCGCCTCGATCGCGCTTTACCAGGCGGGCAAGGCCCTCGCGTGGCTGCGCGGCCTCGACCACGTGACCCCGGCCATGGTGCAGGATGTGTTTGCCGATGTGATGCGTCACCGCGTCGGCCTGACCTACGAAGCGGAGGCGGAAAGCATCACCGCGGACAAGCTGCTCGCGCAGATCCTCGATCGCGTCGCGGTTCCGTCGTCCGCCTCGGTGGTCGCCTCAGGAGCCTGACCGAAATCCGATGGCGTCACTCCATCCTTGCGGCAATCGCGCCATTCCGGGACGCGCGCGGCCACCTTCCCGAACGCCGCCCGCGCCGTCCTCCGACCTCTGACACCTGCCCCCTGTTTCCCGCCTCCTGACACCCGTGGCTGAACGACTGCCCATCCCGAAGCCCTCCACGCGCCTGGCCTCCGAACTGGTCTCGCCGGCGATGTTGCGGCGGCTCGAATGGCGGGTGCGCCATGCGGTCGAAACCGTCCTCACGGGCGACTACCGCTCCTCGTTTCGCGGGCGCGGGATGGAGTTCGACCAGGTCGTGAAATACGAGTTCGGCGACGACGTGCGCGATATCGACTGGAACGTCACCGCGCGGCTCGGCGAGGCCTACCGCAAAAAATTCGTCGAGGAGCGCGAGGTCTGCCTCCTGCTCGTCCTCGAGGATTCGCCCGCGCTCCAGTTCGGCTCGGCCGGCCGCACACGACGGGAAACGCTGCTCGAGCTTGCCGCGCTCCTCATGCTGATGGGCGCGGTCAACCGCGATCGCGTCGGCCTGCTCTACACCTCGCCGAAAGGCTTCTGGTTTCGCCGGCCGCTTCCCGGCCGCCTCGCGATTCTGCACACGGCCTCGCTGCTCCTCGGCCAGGAACCGCCGCCGCTCGATGCCGGCGCGACCGTCGAAACGCCGTGGAAGTTCGCCCTGAAGGCCGCGCCGCGACACAGCGTGCTGCTCTGGCTCGGGGCGTTTGCCGGAGGGTCGGAGCCCGAGGGCTGGCCGGTCCTGCGCCGGCGTTATCAAGTGATGGGATTTCGCGCGGATGATCCGTGGGACCGGGAGTTGCCGGAAGCCGCGAAACTGCCCGTCTTCGATCCGCTGGCCGGGCGCATCATCCATATCGACACGGGTTCGCCGCGCCAGCGCCGGGCGCATGCGGACTGGGCCGCGCGGCGCGACGCCGCCTTCGCAAGCCTCTTCCCCAACCCGGTCGACCGGCTCGCGGTGCGCACGGATGAGCCCGTGTTCGATTCCATGGTCGACTTCTTCCGCCGCCGCGGACGGGCTCACGGTCTGAGCAGCGCCACGCGCGCTCATGCCTAATGAAGAATGCAGAATGTGAAGAGGCGATTGGAAGTGGTGGCGCGCGAGTTGGAATTCGGCATTCTACATTCTGCATTCTTCATTCTCCATTAGGCCGCCGCAAATGACCTGGGCCTTTCACGATCCTCTCTGGCTTCTCGCGCTCGCGGCGCTCCCGGCGCTTGCGTGGCTGCGCAAGCGCAAGCGGTTGCCCGTGCTCGTCGTTCCGTTTGCGGCCGAATGGCATCAGCCGGTCAGCGCGCCGCGCGTCCCGTGGCAGGCGGCGTGCGCTTACGCCGGTCTTGTTCTCCTCATCATCGCGCTCGCGCGTCCCCAAAGTCTGGAAACGACCCGCGAAACGCAGCAGCAGGGTTACGACATCGTCCTCGCGATCGACCTCTCGCGCAGCATGCTGGCCGAGGACTATCTGCGCGACGGCGGACGCATCAATCGCCTGCAGGCGGTCAAGCCCGTGCTCGAGGCCTTCATCAACCGCCGGCCCTCGGATCGCATCGGCCTCGTCGTCTTCGCCGGCCGCGCCTACACGTTCGCGCCGCTGACGTTCGATCACGACTGGCTGCGCCGCCAGACCGGCCGGTTGCGGATCGGCCTGCTCGAGGATGGCACCGCGATCGGCGACGGGCTCGGCGTGGCGCTCTCCCGCCTCGAGCAGGGCCACCGGGAGGGGGACTTGAAACGCGAAGGCGCGTTCGTCGTGCTGCTCACGGATGGCGCCAACAACTCCGGCGCGCTCGACCCACGCCAGGCCGCCAAGGTCGCCCAGGACCGCGGCGTGACGGTTTACACCCTCGGCGCCGGGCGCGAGGGCGTGGTCCCGATGCCGGTCGAGAATGAAGCGGGCCAGCGCGTCGGCACGCGCCAGATGATGTCGGATCTCGACGAGGCGCTGCTGCGCGACATCGCCGCCCGGACCGACGGACGTTATTTTCGCGTCGCGGATTCGGATACGATCGAGAAGGCGTTCGCGGCGATCGACGAGGCGCGCAAGATCGAGTTCGAGGCGCGCAGTTCGGTCGTGACGGAAGAGTTGTTCTCCCGTTTCGCCCTGCCCGGTCTCGCGCTCCTGACGATCGCGGCCATCGGCGCGGCCGCTCACGTGACACGGGAGGCGATCGCATGAACTGGGCTGATCCGCACTGGCTGCGACTCCTGCTCATCCCGGGCGCGGGCGCGCTCCTCCTCGTCGCGATGAAGATCGCGCGCCGGCGCGAAAACGCGATCCGCTGGCCCGGCATCAGGCGCGTCGTCGCCGCCGGCGCGCACGTGCTTTCCGTCCCGGCAGGCCGGTCGCTGCGTCGGCCGTGGCTGTTGCTCGCGGCCTGCGCCTGCGTGGTCGTCGCGCTCGCGCGCCCACGCTGGGGCGAGATCGAGAAACCAGTCTTTCAACAGGCGCGCGAGGTCATGCTCGCGCTCGATCTCTCGCGCAGCATGCTCGTGCAGGATGTCGCGCCGGACCGCATCTCGCGCGCAAAGCTGCTCGTCCGCGGATTGCTCGACGGACTCCGCGGCGAGCGCGTCGGCTTGATCGTGTTCGCGGGCACCGCCTTCGTTCAGGTGCCGTTGAGCGCCGACTATCAGATCCTCGAGGAGTTCCTGCCCGAGTTGAATCCCAACTACATGCCGCAGGGAGGCACCGACTACGCCGGCATGTTGAGCGCGGCCACGGGCGGTTTCAGCGACACCGCGAACACCGATCGCTATCTCATCATCCTGAGCGATGGCGGCGCGCTGGAGGAAACCTGGAAACAGCAGTTGCCCGGCCTCGAGAAGCGCGGCGTCCGCGTCATCGCGCTCGGCATCGGCACGACCGGGGGCGGATTCATTCCCGACGAGCGCGAGGGCTTCATCAAGGACGAGCGCGGCGCCGTCGTGCTCTCGCGCCTCGAGAGCGGGACGCTGCGCCAGCTCGCGCAGGAAACCAACGGCGCGTATCGCGACGCGAGCGCGTGGGTGGACCTCGCGGCGCTCCTCCAGGAAACCGTCGAACGCGGCCGGCGCGGCGACTTCACCGAGGAAACGAGCATCGAGCACATCGAGCGTTTCCAGTGGTTTCTCGCGCCCGCCGTGCTCCTCGCCGCGCTCGGCCTCTGGCGCGAGATCGGCGTGCGCCCGCGGGCCCGCAACGTCAGCCAGAAGCGACCAACGGCTAAGACCAGACCTCCCCCGCGCCACGCGACTCGATTGGAAAACGCCCGCGTTGAATTCCGGGGAGCGCAGGCGTTGCGGCCAGCCTTCATGCGATCGCTTCTCGCCGGCGCTTTGCTCGCGGCGTGGGTCGTCGACGGCGCGCGTCTCCCGGCCGCGCAGCAGGCCGCCACGACCGCGCCCACCGCGGAGACCGCGCCTCCCGATCCCGCGGAAAAGGTCCGCGAAACGATCGCGCGGCTTGCATCCGCGTCGAAGACAACCGCCGCCGACTGGATGGAGGTTGCCCAAAACACCATCGCCTACGGCGAGTCCCTGCGCCAGGCCGGCGCGCCGCTGGAAAAGGGCGCGATTCGCGACGCGCTCGCGGCCGCGGCGTTGGGCGAGCGCGCCGACCCCGCGCTCACCGACTGGCCCGCGCTTCGGGCGGCGCTGGAGAAGTTGTTGGAAGAACCGCCCAAGCCCGAAGACCAGCAGGATCAACAACAACAGCAACAAGACGAGGATCAGGAGCAAAAGCAGAACGACCCGGATCAGCAGCGGCAACAGAACCCGTCCGACTCGGATCAGCCGCAGGACCAGGAGCAGGATCCGCAACAACAATCCGGCGACTCCAAAGACCAGCCGCAAGACGGACAACAAGATCAACAACAACAGCAGCAACAGCCGGACTCGCCCTCGGAAAATCAGCAGGATTCCGATTCGCAACAACAGCAACAACCGCAGACACCCCAACAACCCGCGCCTGACGAAGGCCGCCTCGGTGAGTTGAGCGACAAGGAACAGGAGCCGAACGATCCCGCGGAGGAACCGCAACAACCGCAGCCGCCGCCCGCGCCCGAACCCACGCCGCAACCCACTCGCAAAATCGGCGGCAAACCGGCCGACGATCGCGGGCCGCCGCCCTCGGATCCCGAGATGGCCGCCGCGCTGCAACGCCTTCGCCAGGTGACGGACGACGATTCCCCGGCCCGCCTCTTCGAACTCCTCGAAGGCGACAAAGCCGACAAACCCAAGAGCGGCAAAGACTGGTAATGAGTTTCACCATGCACCGATTGCGCCTCTCGCCTCGTCGCGCGTTCCTCCTCGCGACGCTGCTCCCCCTTCTCGCCACCAACGCCGTCGCCCAGCGCGTTTACTGGAGCCTCGAATCCCAGACGATGGGGCTCGGAAAAATCAATCCGCTCGCCCTCGTCTTCGAAGAGTGCGCGCCCGCGGGCAACGTCACGCTTCCCGACGTGCCCGGCATCGACTTTGGATCCCCGTCGGTCTCGAACCAGACGACGATGATCAACTTCCGCACGACCCGCCGCGTGACCTACACGTATCCGGTCCAGCCGCGGCAACGCGGCTCCGTCACGATCCCGACCTTCAGCGTCGAAACCGACAAGGGCGCCCAGGTCGTCTCCGGCATCGGCTTCGAGGTCGGCGACGCCTCCGTCGGGCAAACCGGCCTATCGATCAGCGATGTAGTTGAATCCCAACTACGCCTCGGCAAGACCGAGGCGTGGGTCGGCGAACTCGTCGAGGTCGAGTATCTGCTCATCGCTTCCGGCCGCCATCAGGCGAGCATTTCCAGCGAACCGCAATGGAACGCATCCCACGTCGTGGCCGAATCCTTCGGCGAGCCCGAGCGCATCGAAATGACCATCCGCGGCGAGCGCCGGCCCGGGGTGCGCTACCGCACGCGCTTCATCGTCACCTCGCCGGGCACGATCACGCTGGAACCGGTGCGGCAGGACGTGACCGTGCAGACGGGCGAGCGCAGCGCGTTCTTCTTTTCCCAGCCGCGACTCGAAGAGTTTTCGATCGCCAGCAACCAGCCGCAACTGGTCGTGCGCGCGCTGCCGCAGCCGGCCCCGGCCGGATTCACCGGCGCGGTCGGCGATTTCTCCATGGAGTCGAAAATCGTTCCCGAGCAGGTGCGCGTGGGCGAGCCGATCACGTGGACGCTCTCCCTCTCCGGCGATGGAAACTGGCCCTCCGGACTTCGCCTGCCGGAGCGCGAGGTCTCCACGGATTTTCAGGTCGTGCAGCCCAAGAGCCGCGAGGAGATCGCCAACGGCAAAATGTTCACCGGCTCCCTGATCGAGGATGCCGTGCTCGTCCCCACCCGGCCCGGAACCTACCTGCTCGGCCCCATCGCTTTCAGCACCTTCGATCCGGCCGCGGGCCGTTACGTGGAGAAACCCGTCGAGGCGCGCGCGCTGGAGATTCTGCCGGCCGTCGCAACAGCCGCCCACGTCCCGCCCGTGGGCGGCGCGGCGCCGGCGCCTGATGGCGAAACGACATCGCCCGCCGGCGCGGTGGACGCGAGGCAGTTCGCCCTGCCCGGCGATCTTCCGCATGTGCCCGCGCTGCCGCGCGATCCCCTCGCCGGCCCCGCCTCCGGCTTCGCTCCGTTCACCTTCTCGCCCGTGTGGTGGCTCTTCGCCGCGTTCGTGCCGCCCGTGATCATGTGGCTCGGACTGGCCTGGCGCGAGGTCCGGCGCGGCGATTCCGCGCGCGTCCGCCAGGCGGCGCGGCGCGGGATGATCAAGCTCCTCGGCGAGATCGGACGCAAAACCGCCGACCCTTCCCCGGTGGATCTGGAGCGCTGGCGCGAGCAGTGCATCGCGATGTGGGGCATCCCGAAAGCCGCGCCCACCGCCGCTGAAGTGCGGGACTCGATCGAGCGTCTGCGCGGCTCGACCACGCCCGCGGTCTGGCAGGAACTGTGGCAGGAATGCGAGCACGCGCTCTTCCGCCCCGGCCAGCGCCTCGGCGCGCAATGGGTCACGCGCGCCCTCCACGCCGCGCGCGAAGCCAGGCTGCGGCGATCCACGCCGCCCTTCCCGCATCGCTGGCGGCACTGGGCCCCCGCCTCGACCGCGGTTCTCCTGCTCGTGCTCGGTTGCGCGCTGATCCCATCGCGCGCGGAGGCCGCCGACACGCCCGCCGACGCGTATCGGGAAGGTCGATACCACGAAGCGCGCGCGGCGTGGTCATCGCAGCTCGCCCGCCACCCGCGCGACTGGGTCGCGCACAACAACGTCGCCCTCTCCTTCGCGCAGGAGGACCGCTGGCCCGAGGCCGCCGCGCATTGGATCGCCGCGTTTCTGCTCAATCCCCGCGACGACGCCGTTCGCGCCAACCTCACCCTCGCGCTCAGCCGCATGGACGGCGTCGATCCCGAGCTTCGCCGCCTCATCCGCGGCTCGAGGCTCGATCGCGCCGCGACCCTGCTTTCACCCGGCGAATGGCAGGTGGCGTTCTTCCTCGGCGCCGCCGTCTCCGCCGCCGGACTGGTTTGCATGGTGGTCGCGCTCTATCGCGAGCGGCACAGGATCACGCGCCGCGCCGGCCTCGCCCTCGCCGCCGCCGGGCTCGTCGCGTCGGTCGCGGCCATGTTCGCGGAAACGCGCTACGGGCTGCTCGCGCAACCGGCGGCCGGGCTCGTCGTGCAACCCACGCAATTGCGCTCGATCCCGACGGACCTGACCGAAAAGCAGCAAACGGCTCCCCTGCCTCCCGGCACGGTGGTCATCGCCGACGACTCGTTCCCTCTCGGCTGGGACCAGATCAAAACCGGCGGCGGCACAACGGGCTGGATCCGCCGCGAAGTCGTGATCCCCTTCTACCGCGCGCCCAGCCCGCCGCCCATCGCCGGCTCCGGCCCGGAGACGCGGATCTGACCCCGCGCACTCCGATACCGCCTACCGCGAGATGTCCGCGAGGAAGGCGTCGAGGGTGGCGTAGCTGGCGAGGAGCCGATCGACCGCTCCGCAACGTTCCTTCGAAACCAGGCCGGTGTTTTCCGCGAGAAAGACGATATAGCGGGCGACGTTGCGCGCGAAGTGCAACCGCGCCTCGTCGCTGATCGCGTAGAAGCGCGCGCGCTGGCGATAGCCCGCGGGCGAGTGATCGCCCAACGCGCTCTTCTCGGCGCGGCCATCGGCGGCAAGGACGTGGAGGAAATTGTACTCGAACCAGAACATGTGCTCGGGACTCGGCGGCAGTGATTCGATCGCCGCGCGCGCGCTCGCCTCACTGGCAAAGACCGCGCCCGGCTTTCCGCTTTTCTCCAGCGCATCGACGATGAACGAACGCGCCATCTTCTGCTCGGTCGCGTCGGCGCTGAACGCGCCTTTCAAGGCCAGCTCGACGGTAAACGCATACCAGTCGCGCCACAACGCCTGATCCCGCGCGTCCAACGAACTCGCGAGCGCGCGGCCCATCTCGTAGGTGTAGCGACCGCTCGTCTTGATCTCGAGCCGGCCGCCGGTGACGTCGCCCATGACCTGGTAGTTTTCCGCCGATTTGCCCGAGCCCGAGTGGAAGCCGATGCTCGCTTCGAAATCGCGGCACACGCTCCACTGTTTTTCGATCAGCGCGCGCAACGCTTCATCATCCGGATATGGCGTGTTTTTCTGGAAACCAAAGGCCGGCGCGACGAAATGGATCTTCATCCCGAGCGCCTCGCAAAGCGATAGCATGATCGCCGTCGTCTCAGGGGTCGTGAGGCCGGGAAGCTCGTCGATCGAGAGTTCGCGCAGGTAGGCGCGGCCGGCATCGGTGGTGAAAAGCCGGGCGCGCGCGGCGGCGTATTTTTCGTCGCGCGCCTTCATCTTCTGCATGGACGGCCAGACGTAGGCGAGCAGCCGGGCGAAGGCGGCTTCGTCGAGCTGGAGGCCGGCGGCGGCGACGCGCGCCTTCACCGTGGCCACGAGTTCAGCGGGCACGTTCGCGGCGATCCAGGCGGCGGCGTCATCCGGCACGCGCGTCCGCGCCAGCTCGGGCGAAAGGTCGAAGGTGATATAACTCGCGAGCACGCAGCCGGCGACGAGCTGGTCCTCGCGCACGTCGAACTTTCCGCCGATGGGCTGGTGGTCGGCGTTGAAGCTCCACGCGATGCCGCGGCGGTGAAAGCCGGTTTTCAGTTTCGAGAGAATGCACCCGTGGCTCATGCCCTCGACGCTCTGGCCCTGATGGCCCTCGGGCACGTTCGTGCCGATGAAGGGAAACGGCACCGAGTCGAGCCGGTCGTCGAGCATGGCATCGACATCGTAAACAAGCTCGCGCGGGATCGAGTTCTGGTTGGCGGTGACGCCGATCTCGAGCGCGCTCATCGCCCACTCCACCGCCGGCCAGTGCAGCGTGGTGAAGCGCGCGCCGATGCCGAGCGTGCTCTGGCCGAGTTTCTGGCCGGTGGTCGGAAAGATGGTCGATTCCGGATTGTGCTCGAGCACGAGGTTCTTGAGGCGGAGCAGGTTGGCGAACGACGCCGGGAACGCGACCCGGCCGTCGCCCATGGCCGCGCCTTCCGCCAGCGCGCCCGCGCCCTCCGCCGCCGCGTTCGGCGTGAGCACCCACGCGCAATCGCCGGTCGCGACGCGCTCCGCGAGCGCCCATGTGCCGGCCGCGGTTTCGAACCCGCTCTTCGGCCAGACCTTGACGCCGGACCCGCTCGCGAGGGATTCACTCAGGGCCGGCCAGTCGAGGCAGAAATCAGGGCTGACGCAGGGATTGCTCGCGATCCGAAGATCGTTCTCGAGGAGGAACGCATTGATGGCGGACATGGCCTCGCATCTCAAAGCGCGCGGACGCCGGGGGCGAGGGAATTCACCCACGTGTTGGAATGAAGACGGGGCCAGGTTGACGGTTAGAAGACTTCGCGGCGTTTCCAAGCCGCGCGCCTGCTTCGAACTCGAGCCACTCGTTCGGGAGTGACGCGGAAAACGAGTCCCGAAAGGTTCAGTTCCAGTCGATCCGGCTCCGCGTGATCTCGGCGTCGAGTTCCTTGCGCGCGAGGATCAATTTCGCCCGGATCAGATCGCGGGTCTCCTGATCCTTTTCGACGAGTTGCTTCTCGAGCGCGCGGATCCGCGTTTCGTATCCACGGATCCGTTCCGCCAGCGCCGGTTGCAGCCGCGCGAGGCGCGCCTCCATCTCCGCGACGCGCCGGCTCGCGTCGTCCTCGTTTCTCAACAGCGAGCCACGTTGCAGAAACAGGACGCGAACGAGCCGTTCCTTCATTTCCCTCGCCAGATGAGGAAGCAAGGCCTCGCGCAATCCGATCGCGGGAGCCTCGTCGATGCGCGCGATCTCCCGGCGCTCCCTCGCGGCCCCGCGGATCCGCCAGGCCGCGATGAGCCAGACGACAAGCGCGCCGCCGGCCACCCCGAGCGCAATCAGAAAACCGGCCCCGCCGATGTCGTATCCAGAATCTGGAGACGGCCGCCCCTTTGCCGCGCGGTCCGCCTCCGCGGCGCCGGTCCCGGAAGCGCGCGCCGCCCGGTCGGGAACGACGCCGGCGCGATCGAGGTGGCGCAACGCCAGCTCTTCCCAGCGCCCGACCGGCTGGCCGAGACCGACAATCAATTCGCCCGGGGCGTATCGACGGCTGACCACACGGTCGCCCAGACGCTCGCGCAACAGCAGCGCGGTGAGGTGCTCGTCCTCGACGAAGTTCGGTTGCAGCAATCCACTCAAAAATCCTCCCGCGACCCGGTCGAGCGCATCGAGCATGCGGCGCAATTCGAGGCCGGCCTCGTCCACGGAAATCAGATCGGAGCCCTCGAGCGGCCGGGCCAGCCCCGCGACTTCGCCCCAGTTTTTCATCGGGGTGATCGTCGACGGCGAAGCCAGGAAGACCGTCGATGCCGGGCGCACGCGGCCGATGAGCTTGCGATCCATCACCTGGCGCATGGCCGCGATCAACCGCTCCAGGGTCGATTCGCCGCTGTATCCCTTCGCCCAGGATTGGGCCAGGACGAGGTTGACCGGGAACCGCGGGTTCGCCGCCTGGAAATTGCTCCGAAACGCGCGAAACCGCGCGGAATTGATCTCGCGGCTGCCAACGACACGCGCGCCGAAAGCCTCCTCGAGACCATCGAGAAAGTGCGTCCGCGTGCGCTCGAAAGCGTCGCGCAATTGCTCCACCGCCTCCGCCGTGACGCCTGGTTTGCGCCGGATGACAACCGGCACGAGTTCGCCCGTCTGGGCGAGCAGCTCCACCGTCGCCCCGGCATCGACGACCTGAAACGCCGCCGGCGCATAGAGATCCTCCTCCGCCATCGCCCGCGCGCCGGACGCGCGCGCCGTCGGGAGACCCGCCATCGCCAGGACGCACGCAAAAACCGCCAGGGGCCGCGCGCCGCGCGCCGTCGTCGGAAATCCCGGTGGAAGAGCGAAAAGCATCAGGCCAGTTCAGCGCGAAGGGAGTCGCGACCTCCGCTCTTCATCGCGGCTCCGACGGCCCGGCTGTCCTTGACCACACCCGAAAGACGGCCCGGCACTATCGCATGTTCTTCCACCACCTCGCCCACGAGGGCGCGGACCTCGTCGAGCAGGTCGTTGTAACGCCGCGTGAAGACGATCCTCATCGCCACGTCGCCGGCGTCGTTTTCGAAAAGCACCGTGTTTGAAAGCAAACCGGGGTCGATGCGCACCCGATGCCCGGCGGACGGCAGATCCGCCACCAGCGGCGCGCGCAGGAAGCGCAACGCGACAAACCGCAGCCGCCCGCCCGATTGCACGAGGTAGCCGCGCGCCTTGCGGCTGACGCCGAGGTAACCCCTGCCCGCAAACGCCTTCAAAACCAGCGTCGCATCCGGACAGAGCGCGCGCGTCCTGCGCGACAACGGCGTGGAAACCACCGTCATCTTCGGCCGCTTGAGCAAGCGCTCGCCGAGCCATCCCAGGATCGGGTCGCCCAGCACGCTCCGCATGTAGACCACCCGCCGGTGCGCCCAGGCAAAGACGATCAGCGCCAGCGCGAAAATCAGGAAATTGAGCAGCATCGCCGCCCACGGATAGGCGACGTACAACCCGACGAGAAACGCCGCGAACGCCTTGTTCGCCGCCTCGAAAGCGGCATCGACGAACGGAAACGGCGAAAGAAAGGTCAGCACCTCGAAGAAGAACTTCACCGTGTTGACGACGAAGATGTTGATCGCCGAAAACGCCGCCAGAAGGGTCGTGAAGCCGAACGAAAAGACTCCGGCCTGATAGACCACCGCCACCTTCTCCGCGTCCCCGGCGCCGCCGAACTGCATTTGCGAGAGAAACTGCACGGCCACGACCGCGATGATGCCCGAATAGCCCTCGATCTGGTCCACCGCCTGCGCGAGCGGCTTCGTCACCTTCGTGAGCTTCGGCAGCGCCGTAATCACGGTCAGCGCGAGCAGCCCCGCGAAAACGAAGCCGTTGTTGAGCGCGCTGTCCTTGCTCAGCAGCGCATTGTTCGTGATCGCCGAAGGCAGCAGGCCGGATTCCGCCAGCATCGAGGCGCCCGACATGCAGGTGAGCGCGAAGAACGGCGACAACGCGATCGGCGCGAGCGGACCCAGCGCATCCTGGATCCGCAGGGTCTGGACGAGTTTCTCCCCTTTCTCGCGTTCGGCATCGAGACCGCCCCCGGCCGCAAGCGCGGTCGTCGTCGCCGGCGTGGCGGCGGTCATCCAGATCAACCCGAGCGCGAGCAGCAGCGAAACGAAACCAGTCGGTAACTTCATGATGGCGATGGAGCGGGCGCCGGAAATCCAGCGGCTGAGACGCCGCGGGGCAAACGGAAATCGCAAAGAGAGAAAAGGGAAGCCGCGAGGACGGACGCTTTTCGCTCCACCACCCCCACTCCCTTACTCCCCACTCAAGCCGCGGGCCTCGTTGTCGTTGCTCAAGATACACCCACTCCCCATGGCGATCTCCGCACTCTCCCTGTCCTCCGTCGACGAGCAAATCAAGCTCCTCGGAGTCGCGCCGCAAGTGCTCCCGCGCCTGCAGAATCTTCTGTCGGACTCGAACACGAACCCGGACGACATCCTCGATCTCATCCAACTCGACACCGCGCTTGCCGCCCGGATCATCAAGTCGAGCAACTCCGCCTACTTCAGCCCGGGCTTCCGGATTTGCGCGATCGACGAAGCCGTCACCGTGCTCGGTTACGACGAGGTTTATCGCATCATTTCCATTCTGGCTTTCGGCCGGATGATGAAGGCGCCGCTCAAACACTACGCGCTGCCCGCGAACGAGCTTTGGCGCCGCGCGCTCGCCACCGCCCTCGGAATGGAGGGGTTGTGCAAGATCACCGGCAGCGATTCGCGCGTCGGCTACACCATCGGCCTCTTGCACGCGGTCGGCATGGTCTTCGTCGATGCCCAGCTCTCCGCCAACAAGGTCGAGCCGTCACCCGCTCCGCGGGAGGACGAGGTCCGTCTCCTCGGGCTCACCCATGCCGACGTCGGCGCCTACGTGATGCGCGCGTGGAATTTCCCCGACGAGATCGTCGAGCCCGTGCGCTGCCAGTTCCAGCCGCTCGACTGCCTCACCAAGGGCAAACTCGCATGCCTCCTCCACCTGGCGAAGGCGATCATGGCCTACGTCACGCGCCCGGTCGGCATCCCGATGGAGCCGGAGCTGCCGGACCCGGTGGTGTTCGCGATGTTGAATCTTTCCCCGGACGACTACATCGAGGTCGTGGAGGAAACGGAAGGAAAGTTCACCCTGCTCGAAATCGCCACGAGCGATTACTGAAGCCGGACGCGGCGCTCCCCTGCGAATCGACCGGTCCAATCGTCTCGATTTGAAAGCGAATGGGAGTCAGGCCGAAACATCCAGCAACCCGCCGATCGCCCGCGCCGCCCCCCTGGAACGTCCGAGCCAGTCGTAGATCACCGGGCGCGAATCGAACTCCACCGGCTCTTCCCGGCGCAGCAACCGGATGTCCACCACCTGCTGAAGCCCCGTCACCCGCCGCCGCCCCGTCCGGGGCCGAACCTGCGGGCCCGCGGCAAAGGAATGCGCGATAAAAGGGGTCGAGGGGAAATCCACGCCCGTAAACAAACGGTAAACAGAACCCGCCGCAACCCATTCCCCGCGCGGCGCCCCTGATCGCCCCACCGGGGTTCCTCCGCAACCCGCCCCGCCAAAAACAGAAGCCACTTTTCTGTAACGTACGCGACAGAATCGTGGCTTTCAGCCGGGCTCCAGGGAAGCGGCGGGAAGGCTTGCTTCGTCGAATCAGGCGCAGGGGGCCTGCGCGTCCGCCTTCATTCGCTGCTATTCGGCCGCGCCTTCGGATCGTTTCTTGAAGGCGGCCTTGGTCAGCCCGAGCAGGCCGGCGGCCTTTGCGTGGTCTCCTTTTTCGCGGACGAGGGCTCGCGTGATCAAGCCGGACTCGACGCGCTCGAGGATCCTTCCGGGCGCGGCAAGAACGAGTTTTTCGAAAAGCTCATCCATGATCGAGGCGATCGCCGCGTCGGTTTCGGATGGAGCCGACGCCTCCTCGCTCGATTCACGCGCGTCCTTCGCGCCGGCAGCCGTCTCGCCGGCGCTCTTTTCGTCGGCGGCCGCACCCGCGGCGGCTTCCAGCCCGAGTTCGGGAGGAAGGTCGCGGATGAGGATCGTGTCGCCCTGCGCGACAACCGCGCTCCGGTAGATCACGTTTTCCAGTTCGCGCACGTTGCCCGGCCAGCGATGGCGCTCGAGCACCTCCATCGCTTCGTGCGCCACGCGGCGCACGCGCGACTTCCGGCTCTTCTCCAGCTTTTGCAGCATGAACTCGACGATCTCCGGAATATCCCCGGCGCGCTCGCGCAGGGCCGGGACGCGCAGCCGCACGACGTTGAGCCGGTAGTAGAGATCCTCGCGGAAGGTTTTTTCCGCCACCATCTTCTCGAGATCCTTGTTCGTCGCCGCGATCACGCGCACGTCGACCTTGATCGTGCCCGTGCCGCCGACGCGCTGGATCTCGCCTTCCTGCAGCACGCGCAGAATTTTCGTCTGGGTCGGCAGGGTCATGTCGCCGATCTCGTCGAGAAAAATCGTGCCGCCATCGCACTGTTCGAACCGCCCGATGCGCTGGCTGGCCGCGCCGGTGAAGGCGCCCTTCTCGTGACCGAAAAGCTCGCTCTCGATCAGGTTCTCGGGGATGGCCGCGCAATTCACCGCGATCATCGGTCCGCGGGCGCGGTGGCTGTGCTGGCAGATGGCGCGGGCGATGAGTTCCTTTCCCGTGCCGCTTTCGCCCGTGATCATGACGGTCGCGTCGCTCGCTGCGACCTGGCCGATGATCTTGAAAACCTCCTGCATCGCGGCCGAGCTGCCCACGATGCCCTCCTTCCAATCCTCGCTCTTGAGCCTGGGCTGGATATTGCTTGCGCGGCGCAGGTCTTCGACCGCCTTGAGCGCGTTTTCCGTCAGCCGCAACACCCGGTCGGGATCGAACGGCTTCATGATATAGTCGAACGCGCCGAACTTCATCGCCTCGATCGCCGTCTGCGCCGTGCCGAACGCGGTCATGAGGATGATCGGGATCCTGCTGTTCACGCCGCGCATGTGCTGGAGCGTTTCCAAGCCGCTCATGCCGCCCATGCGGATGTCGAGAAACACGACATCCGGCGGCGCCTTTTTCACGGCTTCGATGCCTTCCTCTCCGCTGCCGGCGGTGGCAACCTGATAGCCGCGGCTGGCGAGCACCCGGTTGAGCGAGTAGCGGATCTCGGAGTCGTCGTCGACGACGAGGATGGCGCGTGGATTCGAGTCGTCTGGCATGTGCGGAAGCTGGCCGGCCATGCATGAAAGGATTGCCCGGAGCGTCAATGTGGATTTCGGCCGGCCGGAAAGTGGCTCGAACAATCGCGCTGGTCGGCGTTTCATGCGCCGGTCCGTCCCGCGCCGCATGTCGACCTCCACGCAAACCCGATCCGCTTTCTCTGAAACCCCGCCGATCCTGCGCGCGACCGGCGTGACCAAGGCCTACGATGGCCGCGCGGTCCTCGCGGGCGTGTCGCTCGAGGCGCGGCGCGGCGAACGCCTTGCGCTGACCGGCCCATCCGGGAGCGGCAAGACGACGCTGCTCAACTGCCTCGGCGGCGTGGACCGGCACGACGGCGGCTCGATCGAGTTTCTCGGGAAACGTCTCGAGAATCTCGACGCCGCCGGCCTGGCGCGGATGCGCCGGCGGAACGTCGGCACGATCTTTCAGTTTTTCCACCTTCTCCCCACGCTCAGCGCCGCGGAAAACGTGGAACTGCCGCTCCAGCTCACGGGAGTTCCGGCGGCGGCGCGCGGCGCGCGAGTGAGCGCGTTGCTCGATCGCGTCGGGCTCGCCGATCGCGCGGACGCCCTGCCCGCGCAGCTCAGTGGCGGGGAGATGCAGCGCATCGCCATCGCACGCGCCCTCGCGCATGAGCCGGAACTGCTGCTCGCGGATGAGCCGACCGGCAATCTCGACAGCGCGAATGGCGCGGCGATCCTCGCGCTCCTGCGCGAGCTGACCGACGAGCGCGGTGTCGCGCTGATCCTCGTCACGCACAGCGACGAGGCCGCCGCCATCTGCCACCGCGCGATTCACCTGCGCGACGGCCGCATCCACTGAACCGGAACCGTGCCGGCGAAACGTCAATTTTCCGGCGGGATCTCGCCGCCTGAAGGTGGACGCGGCGGTCCACCCCGGCCACCGCGCCGCCCCCGGTAACGCCGTGCGCATCCGAAAAACCGACGCATCCCCGCCGGCCAGCGGTCTGTCGCGCGCGCTCTGGACGCGCTTCACGTGGCGGCACGCGCTCGCGGCGCCCGGGCAGACGCTGCTTCTGGTCACGATCCTCTCGCTCGGCATCGCCGTTTACATGTCGATCCGCCTCGCCAACCGCGCCGCCGTGGCGGGTTTCGAACAATTCACCGTCGCGGTCACGGGCCGGAGCGATTTCGTCCTCGCTCCGGTCGCCGGTGGTTTCCAGGAGAAATGGCTCCGGGAAATCCGCGACAGCCTCGGCCCCGAGCCGGTGGCGATCGCGCCCATCCTCGAGGCCGCCGCCCCGAGGCCGCGCGGCGCGGGCGACGCCGTCGTCGGCCGCGAAGCCTTTCGGCTCCTCGGCGTGGACATCGTCGCCGCCGCCAATCTCCCGCGGCGGCGCGAGGTCTCCGGCTCCTACTTTTCACGAGAGGGCGACGACGCCGGCGAAAGCATGCGCCATCCGCGCCGCGTCTGGATCTCGCGGGCGCTGGCCGCGCGCGATCGTATCCATGCCTCGGATACGATCGATCTCGTGATCGACGACGCGGTCGTCGCGCTTCCCGTCGCCGGTTTCATTCCCGAGGCCGGGGGCCTTCCCGCGCCGGAACTCACGCTCATCGTCATCGACCTTCCGGCCTTGCAGGATCTCACGGGGCGGCGCGGCGAGATCGATCGCGTCGAAATCCTCGTGCCCGACGGCGCGCAACTGAAGGAGCGGCGCGCGTTCGCGCGCGACGCGCTCGAAAACATCGCCGCCGGGCGCTGGAAAGTGGAAACACCCGCCTCGCGGCGCGCGACCGGGGAGACGATGACGGCGGCCTTCCGGCTCAACCTCGCCGTGCTCTCGCTCATCGCGCTGCTCGTCGGCGCGCTCTTGATCGCGCAGGCGCTCGACGGCGCGGTCGTGCGCCGCCGCCAGGAAATCGCCATTCTCCGCTCGCTCGGGGTCGGGAGCGCCGCCATCCAGCGCGCGTGGCTGCTCGAGGCGGCCACGATCGGTCTCGCGGCCGGAGTCTGCGGCACGCTGCTCGGCTGGGCGGGCGCGCAACTGACCGTCCGCCTCGTCGCGCGCACGGTCAACGCGCTCTATTTCGGCAACACCGTGACGGCGGCCTCCTTGCGGCCCGGAGAATTTCTCTCGGGCGTGGCGCTCGGCGTGGCGGCCAGTGTAGTTGCCGGATGGATACCGGCGCGGGCGGCCGCCTCGATTCCGCCCGCCCAGTTGCTGGCGCGCGGGCACGTCGCCTCCGGCATGGCCGTGCTGCGACGCAAGATGCCCGCGCTTGCCCTGATCGGCGCCGCGGCGCTGCTGGCCCGGGCGCCGCCGCTCGAGATCGGGGCCGGGGCGCGGTTTCCGCTCGCCGGCCATCTGGCCGCGTTTTGCGGCATCCTCGGCGCCGGCATGCTCGCGGGGATGTTGCTCAAGCCCATCGCCGTCGCCGCGAGCGCGCTCGGACGCCGCCGCGCGACCGCGCGCGTCGCGCTCGGGCATCTCCGCCATCCCGCCGGGCGCGCCCGGCTCGCGGTGGCGGGGCTCGTGGCGGCCATCGGCATGAGCGCGGGCATGATCGTGCTCGTCGGCAGCTTCGAGAAAACCGTGCGCGGCTGGATCGAGTGGAACCTCCGGGCGGATCTGTTCATCGCGAGCGACGGCGCGCAGAACGCGTCATCCAGAAACTGGATACGCGAGGAAACCTGGCGCAAGCTCGCGGCCGATCCCGACGTGCTCGGCCTCGATCTCTTTCAGGAAACCGGCGTCGTCATCGACGGCATCCCGACTTTTCTCGGCGCGTTCGGCTCAGCCGGAACTCCACCCGGCCACGAGCCGATGTGGATCGACGCGCCCGACGCGCCGCTCGATCCGGAGGATGAAAACGCCGCGCTGGCCTGCGCGAGCGAGGCGTTTGTCGAGCGCTTCGGCGTGGCGAAGGGCGCGATCGTCCGCGTGCCGACGCCGGCCGGCACGCGGGAGTTGCGCGTCGCCGGCGTGTTCGCGGATTACGGAAACGATCGCGGCTCGATCCTCGTGTCGATGGCCTCGTTTTCGAAATGGTTCGACACGCGCGCCGTCACCAGCGCCGCGGCGCATCTGCGACCCGGCGCGAACGCCGAGGCGGCGCGGGCGCGCTGGCTCGCCGAATTTCCCGGCCTGCGCGTGCTGGGCAACGGCACGCTGCGCGCGGAGGTGCTGCGCATTTTCCGGCAGACGTTTTCCATCACCTACGCGCTGGAGTTGATCGGCATCGTCGTCGCCGTCGCGGGCCTCGCGCTCTCCATGGCAAGCATGCTGCTCGACCGGCGCGAGGAACTCACGACGCTGCGCGCGCTCGGCTTCACCCACCGCGAAATCGCCGCCGCCGCGATGTGGGAAGGCGCCGCCACCGCGACCGCGGGGGCCGCCGTCGGGCTTCTGCTCAGCCTCGGCCTCGGCTGCCTGCTCGTCTTCGTCATCAACAAACAATCATTCGGCTGGACGCTGCAATTCGTCGTGCCCGTGCCGTCGCTTCTGGCGCTGGCGGCGCTCGTCGTCGCCACCGGCGCGCTGGTTTCCTGGCAGGTGGGCCGCTGGGCGGCGAGGCTTCCGGCGGACGCGAAGGAATGAGAAATCCGATGCAAACGAGCGCATGCAAAGCGATCCTCCGGGGGCGTTGCCCCAGGCTGAATGCCGGGTTGCCCCTTCGGGGCGGACGGCCCCGCGGCATCCTGTTCGCGGTATTCGTTTTCCTGATACCGATCGCCGGTTTGTCCGCGGCGGCCGACGCGCCGCCGCTCGCGCGCCGGACGGACGACGGTTTCGCCGTGCCGCGGGAGGGCCGCGCGTTTTCGTTCCCGAGGGATCACGGGAGCCATCCCGAGTTTCGCGTCGAATGGTGGTACATCACAGGGCATCTCTTTGCGGGCGAGCGGCGCTTTGGTTTTCAGGCGACGTTCTTCAGGCGCGCCGTGGAACCGGACGCCGGGGAAACCGGAGCCGCGTTCGGCGACGCGCAGATTTACCTCGCGCACATGAGCCTGCTCGACGCGGCGAGCGGGCGCTTCCTTTTCGAGGAACGCCTGAACCGCGACGGCTGGGACGCCTCGGCCTCGGTCGAAACGCTCGATATCCGGAACGGCAACTGGTCGCTCGAGATGACGGACGCCGCAAGCGAGTCGATGGTCGCGCGCGGCTCGGTGCGGGGCGACGCGCGCTTCGAACTCGATCTCCGCCCGGAGAAGCCGCGGGTGATCTTCGGCGGAGCGGGCGGTGTTTCCCGCAAGGGCGCGGACCCGACCGCGGCGAGCCACTATATCACCTTCACGCGCCTCGCCGCGTCGGGCGCGCTCCGGCTCGACGGGCGCGAGTTTGCGGTGCGCGGGCGCGCGTGGATGGACCACGAGATCAGCAGCAGCCAGTTGACGAAAGAACAGACGGGCTGGGATTGGTGCAGCATGCAGTTGGACGACGGCTGGGATGTCATGGGTTACCGGATACGGCGCAAAGACGGATCGACCGATCCGTTTTCCACCGTCGCCTGGGTTTCACCGCGCGGCGAAGTCACGCACGTGGACGCGAGCCGTTTTCGCTGGGAGCCGATCGAGCATTGGACGAGCCCCGACACGGGGGCGCGTTATCCGATTCGCCACCGGCTCGTCACCCATTCGCCGCGCGATGGCGCGGAGGTCTCGCTCGAGGCGCGCAGCGTTTCGCCGGGCCAGGAAATCACGGGCGGGCTCGGCGGCATCGCGTATTGGGAAGGCGCGTGCGATGTTTTCGACGCGGACGGGAAACGCGTCGGCCGCGCCTACACCGAACTCACGGGCTACGCGGGAGCGTTGCGGTTTTGAAGTTTGCCGCCCCCTGACTCCCGACCTACGGGCCGCGGCGGATTTCCGAGCCCTCGAAACGGATCTGCAGCCGGTAAACCTTCTTGATGCGGCAGGTGATCCTCCCGGTTGCGAGGTCGATCTTTTCCGGGATCTCGACACGGTGCAGATCGACCACGGCGTGGTAGCCGCGCTCCGAGAAAACATCGATGAAGATGGCGAGCGCGTCCGGATCCTCGAAGAGCCTGTCCTCGGTGTTGATGTGCGCGAGGCCGGAGATCGCGTGCCGGCGCACGATGGGCATGATCTTCGTCTCGATGAAGCCGATGACCTGCTTGAAGATCTCGGTCTTGGTGAACTCGTAATTGTCGAGCCGCCGCACCAGTTCCTGCCGGGCGTGCACCCCGATCTCCGAGGCGATGGGCAGCGCGCGCAGGCGGTCGTAGGTGCGCGGATCCAGCTCGAGGGAACTCTGATACTGGAGTTCCTTGATGATGTTTTGCTGGACCTCGACGACGCCGCCCTGGGCGTTGATGAAATGGAAGTGGAAGATTTCGCGCAGCGACTGGAGCGCGTCGTAGGTCCTCTCCTTGAACACCCGGTAGCGATGGCGCGCGGCGTCCTCGCTGAGGTCGGTGGCGCGCTCGTCCATCAGCTCGCCCACGCCGCTGCGGCGAACCTCCTCGTTGTGTTCGCTGACCTCGCGGCCGCGCTTGAGCTGCCGCGCGACACTCTCCCGCTCGTCGACGAAGAGCACCATGATGTGGAAGACCGGCTGCCGGAAATATTGCGCGAGCGGCGTGAGGTAGAATTCACGGCGCAACTGGCTCATCCGGTCGAAAAGCAGCTTCAGGCATTCGACCTGCACTTTCGTGCGGGGAAACCCGTCGAGGATCGCGCCGTCCGCGTACTCGTGCTTGAGC
>CAZFCY010000005.1:28743-38999 GCA_964517665.1 uncultured Opitutaceae bacterium
GAGCAATTCGCGCAGGACGATCTCGACCACCTCGCGATCGCCGACCATCCCGCCGGCGTCCTTGATGCGCTTCGCGTCCGGGCTGTCGAGCAACGCGCTGACCACGATCGGCTCGCACGTCAGCCCGCGCACTTTCATGATGAAGGGCGTGTTCGTTCCCTTGCCCGCGCCCGGGGCGCCGCCGAGGAGGATCAATTCCTTGGGAAACCGCAGTTGCTCGCGACCGAACTCGGCCTCGAGCCGGTTCCAGATGCGGTTGAAGATGATCTGCGCGTCCTTGACCTCGAGGTCGAGGACGCCGCGCCGATCAGGCTCGGAAGGCGTCATTTTGGGGTGTCCGGTTTCATAGTCCGATTCGGGGTGGAAACCTCCCGAAGGCCGCAGCCGGGGGCAACGCTATTCAAATCAGAAAACAGGAATCGGGAGACCGGTGTCGGGCGCGATCTTTCCGACTCCTGGCCTCCGACTCCTGGCCCGTCGCTCAGCGCGAGATGTCGCCCTGCGTGAGCACGCGCAGGCCCGTCTGCCGCAGCGCCTGCGCGGCGAGGTCGAGGTCCTCGACGTTCATCGCCAGGGCCGCCTTGGCGCGGGGACGCGAGATGAAGGGATAGAGGTAATGAATATTCACCTCGGCCGCCATCAGGGTCGTCAGCACCGGCTTCAAATCCGCCTCCGAATCGATTTCCACCGCGAGCAGGTCGCTCTCGTTGTGGGGAAAGCCGTGCTCGAGAAACAAGGCGCGGGCGCCGTCGGGATCGTCGACGATGACGCGCACGATCGCGCTGTCGGTCGTCTCCATGGTGGAAAGCGCGATGACGTGGATGTCGTGAGAGCCGAGCAGATCGACGAATTGTTTGAGCCGGCCGAGTTTGTTTTCCGCGAAAACAGAGAACTGCTTAACCGGCTCCTGCGTGGGCGCCTTGGCGGTGATCGGGTCCATGATGCAACGCCGGGTTCTTGCCGGAATGGCCGCGACGGTCAACCGCCGTTCTGTCCCCGCGACCACCCGGACGCGTTGCAGGAAAACGCGGGCGGGAACGCCCACGACCATCCGGGCAACACGATCACCCCCGCTCGACGGGACGCGCGAAATGGTGCGAGGAGATGTGAAAACGCTTCGCGAGGTAGAGCCGGTGGGCGTCGTGGCGCTGCATGCCGGAGTCGAGGTGGACGAGGTCGCAATCCTCCTGCTTCGCCCGGTCGAAAAGCCAGTCCAGCATGCGGCCGGCATGGCCATGGTTGCGCGCGGCGGGCGAGGTCGAGAGATCGTCGAGGTAAAGCGTGCGTCCCCAGGCGAGGAAGCTCGCGATCCGAAAGCCGGCGACGCACACCGCCGCGCCCTCGCTTCCGATGAACGCGAGCGTGTAGCCGGACTCCGCCTGTTGCGCGCGAATCCGGGCAACGAACGACGCCTCGTCGAGGCGCGGCCGGAGTTCGCGCATGCACGGAAAACAACGGAGAATGTCACGATCGGACTCGGCCACCTGGACGGGCGGCGGGTGGATGGCGGCTTGGGAGGACACGCGCGCAGGGTGTTTCAAATCCGCCGAAGAAGTCGAATTCCTTGCGGGTTCATTCCCATCCGCCAACTTTCCCGGTGCCGCGAGCTTGTCCGGGCGGCGCGATCGCGTACAATGCCGGCATGAAACGCGCGCCGATCCTCTATGTTCGGCCGGAGTGCCCCTGGTGCCGCGAGGCGATGGACTTCTTTTCCAGCCACGGCGTCGAGGTGGAGGTGCGCGACGTCGATCAGAGCTACCCGCATCTGCGTCGCATGATCGAAGTGAGCGGCCAGTCGAACACGCCGACTTTCGAGTGGGGCGATTTCGTGGCCTCGGATTTCAGCGTGGACGAGTTGCTCGA
The DNA here is from genome assembly GCA_964517665.1 of uncultured Opitutaceae bacterium. GTDB lineage: Bacteria > Verrucomicrobiota > Verrucomicrobiia > Opitutales > Opitutaceae > Congregicoccus. The sequence goes on from CAZFCY010000005.1 coordinate 30,607, forward strand.
CGAGCTGCGCGAGCGGCCGGATGTGCGGATGCGCCTGGGCATCGCCGACAACAATCCATCGGGCTGAGCGCCGGCCGCCGGACATCGGCCCCCCGGTTTCCGCTTTTCGGCTCGCTGGCCGCGCCGGAGCCGCAACACTTCGCGGGCATGGACGAAGCGGGCACGCCGTTTTTCACGTCGAAACAGCGCAAGCTGATCGGTTTTGCGGTCGGGTTTATCGCGTTTCTCCTCATCGTCGCGCTGCTCGTCCTCATCGTCGTGGTGCTGGGCCGGCTGCTCGGGATGTTCGCGCACGTCCTCTGGCCGCTGGCGGTGGCCGGGATCATGGCGCTGATGCTGCGTCCCATCGTCGGTTTCCTCGAGCGGCGGTGCCGGCTCTCGCGGGTGATGAGCGTGCTCGTGCTCTACCTGCTCGTGGCCATCGCGATGGCCGGCGTGCTCCTGATCTTCGTTCCGGAACTGGTGCGCCAGATCGTCGATTTCGTGAACGCCGTCCCCGGCCTCTGGGCGCGCGCCGCGGCCAAGCTCCAGGAACTCTATCCGGGCTGGGTCGATCTCTACAACCGCGCGATGCAGAACGAGACCCTGAGCAAGCTGGTCGAAGGCGGCGTGGAAGGCGTGCGCAGTTTCGCGCTCGGAGCCCTGCCCAATCTCAAGTCCGCCGGCGGCACCGTGATGGGCGTTTTCGGATTCATCGCCAACCTCGCGATCATCCCGGTCTATCTTTTCTTCTTTCTCCAATCCGACGAGGAGCCGACGAAGGCGCTGCCGGACTACCTTCCGTTTTTGAAGGATGGGACGCGTGACGACCTCGTTTTCCTCGCCCGGGAGTTCATCGGGATCGTGGTCTCGTTTTTCCGCGGCCAGCTCCTCATCGGCCTGATCATGGGCGTGCTCCTCGCGATCGGATTCACCGTCGTGGGCCTCGAGTTCGGCGTCGTCTTCGGGCTCATGGCCGGCCTGCTCAACATCGTGCCCTACCTCGGCACGATCCTCGGCCTCTCCGCGGTGCTGCCCACGGCCTATTTCCAGGCGGACGGCGGGCTCACCACCGTGGCGCTCTGCCTCGGTGTTTTCATCCTCGTGCAGATGATCGAGGGTTATCTGCTGACGCCGCGCATCATGGGCCAGAAAACGGGCCTTCATCCGGTCGCCATCATCATCGCGATCTTCTTCTGGGGCACCGCGCTCAACGGCGTCCTCGGCATGATCCTCGCGATTCCGCTGACCGCGTTTCTCGTCACCGCCTGGCGCCTCGGGAAACGGAAATATTTCACGCAAGTGGTGTGAGCGCGCGCAGGACGCGCGGGCGAGAGGCCCGGAATTGCGGTCCACGACTCAGCGGAGCCTTCGTACCGAGGCCGTGAATTCCCTTTTGTGCTTTCTGAGCCTTATGTGGCCATTTCTCTTCTCTGGCCATTGTCTGGAAGCGTTGCGTTAGCGTTTATGGGGTCGTTGCCCCGGGCTGTTGTTGATTTGCCCCTTTCGGATCGGCTCCCCGGCGATTCGAGGCCGCGCCCTCTCACCCCCCGCCCCTCGCCCCTTGCGCCTCGCCTCCGCCCGCGCTTGGTTGCGGGCGGATGGCTCAATGGAACGTCAAGGCCTCGAACGGCATCCGCCTGCCCCAGATCGGCTGGCATCTGGACGCGCGTTTTCCGGTCGATCGGTGCTTTGTCTCGCACGCGCACTTCGACCACATGGCGCGGCACCGGCTCGTGCTGTGTTCGGAGGGAACGGCGAAACTCATGCGCGCGCGCATGCCCGGCAAACGCGAGGAGATCGTGCTGCCGTTCGGGCAGGCGCACGAGTTGCGCGACGGCACGCGCGTGACGCTCCATGCCGCCGGCCACATTTTCGGCTCGGCCCAGTTTCGCGCCGAAAACGAACTCGGCTCCCTTCTCTACACGGGCGATTTCAAGCTGCGCCAGGGGCTTTCCGCGGAAACCTGCGAGACGCCGCGCGCGCACACCCTGATCATGGAAACGACATTCGGCCGGCCGCGCTATGTGTTCCCGCCGGCCGCGGAGATCATGGCCGCGATCGTGCGATTTTGTCGCGGCGCGATCGAAGACGGCGAGACGCCCGTGATCTTCGGTTACAGCCTCGGCAAGAGCCAGGAACTCCTGCGCGGGCTCGCCGGCGCCGGCCTTCCCGTCATGCTCCACGCCCGGATCTGGAAGCTGACCCGCGTCTACGAGGCGATGGGCATGGAGTTCCCATCCTACCATCGCTTCAATCTCGAGGACGCGCGCGGGCACGTCGTGCTGTGTCCGCCGCAGACGAACAACTCCGTGTGGCTGCGCCGCATCGTTTCGCGGCGGACGGCCATCGTCACGGGCTGGGCCGTCGATCCCGGCGCGGTCTACCGCTATCAATGCGACGCCGCCTTTCCGCTTTCCGACCACGCGGGCTACGACGACCTGCTCCGCTTCGTGGAACTCACGCAACCGGAGCGCGTGTTCACGGTGCACGGCTTCACGAAGGATTTCGCGCGGGTCCTGCGCGCGCGCGGCATCGAAGCCTGGGCTCTCGGGGAGGACAACCAGCTCGAACTCCCGATCGTCATGCCGGCGCCCGGGCTGCCGCCGCCCGCCGTTCGCGAAGAGCCGCCGGGCGTGGATTCCGCCGCGATCCCGCCGTCCGGCGCCGTCGCGGATCAACCGGATGTGTTTGCGCGCTTCGCGGCGACGGCCGAGGCGGTCCGCCTCGCGCCCGGGAAACTCGGGAAGGTCCGGCTGCTCTCCGATTATTTCGCCTCGCTGCCGGCCGACGCCGTGGGCGAGGCCGCGCGCTTCTTCGCCGGCCGCCCGTTTCCACCGGCTTCGCCACGCGCCCCGCTCCCCGGCTGGGCCGTGATCAAGCGCGCGCTCCTCGCCGTCGCCGGCCTGAACGAAGGCGACTACCGCGCCGTGTATCAACAATCTGGAGACAGTGGCGAAACGGCCGAGCGCATCCTCGCCGGCCACGCCCGGCCAGAAGCGTGGACCCTGCCGGAGGCCTCGACCTTTCTCGACCGGCTCGCCTCGACGCGGGGACCGCACGAGATGTTGAAGATCCTCGAGGACCGCCTCCGCCGCATCGCCCCGGCCGAGGCGAAGTGCCTGCTCCGGATCATGGCCGGCGACCTGCGCATCGGTCTGAAGGAAGGCCTCGTCGAAGAGGCGGTCGCGCGGGCAACCTCTCGCGCGAGAGGCAACGAAGAAGAAGCGAGCAGCCGGTGACGGAATCAGGGAAAGCAAGGCTCACGATCGCGCGCGGCCCGCGCCCCGCCCCTGGCCACCTTCCGCGCAAACTCCGGCAGGCGAGAGAAGAAAATCCCCTTTGCATCCTGGTTTGCGAACCCGCGTCCTTTTGTTCCCAGTGATCGCCATCGTGTTTCGTCCACTCGCATTCGCCCTCCTCCTCGCCGGCATCGCATCCGGTCACGTCCGCGCGCAAGCCCCCGCCGGGCCACAACCTCCGCCAGCCGGATCGCCCGGGACCGGCGGTCTGCCGGAGGCGGTCGGCTTTCTCCACGTCGACGAGCGGCTCGTGTTCAAGCTCAGTTGGGGCATCGTCTCCGCGGGAACGACGACCATTGAAACGCGACCGCCCGAGGCCGCGGGCGAACCGGTGCGCGTCCGCGTTCTGACGGAAAGCCACGGCCTCGTGAAAGCGCTCTTTCCCCTGGAAAACGACTCGACCTGCTTCATCGATCCCGAGACGGGCCGGCCGGTGAAGATCGAGATCACCGGGCACGACAACAAGCGCGAGACCCGCTCGACCACGATCTTCGACTACGAAGCGGGCGAGATCAGGCACACCGACGAGATCCGCCAGAGGCGCAGCGGCACGGCCGCCCTTCCCGACGAGCCGGTTTACGACATCATGGTCACGATGCTCAAGCTGCGCGAGTCGCCGTTGCAGGTGGGCGACAGGCGCCGGGTGAAGATCGCGTTCGAGGACGACATCTACGATCTCGAACTCACGGTCACGGAGGAGGGCCGCGTCAAGACGCCCATCGGCCGCTTCGACGCGGTCGCGGTCGAGCCGGAGCAAAAGGGAGAGCTGAAGGGATTCTTCGCCAAGGGCGGCTCGATGAAATTCTGGATCTCGAAAGGCGACCAACCGCAGATCGTGCGCATGGATTTCCGCGTCAAGATCGGCACGATCACCGGCGTGCTGATCGAAGCGAGCAGCGAGTAGGGAACAGAAAAGCTCGCGCACGGCGGCGAAACTCGGAAAGCGCATTTCTCCCTCTCGCTGGCTCCTGCTCGCCAGTCGCTACTTCTCCATGAAGATCCTCGTCCTCAGAGGCGGCGCGCTCGGGGATTTCGTCGTCACCCTGCCCGCGCTCGGGCTGCTGCGCGCGCGCTGGCCGGACGCGAGGATCGAACTCGCCGGAAACGCCCGCGCCGCGCGGCTCGGGATTTGTAATGGATTCCTGGATACAGCGCGCGCGCAGGACGATCCGCGCTGGAGGCGGCTGGGCGCGGACGCCGCGCTCGAGCCCGGCGAACCGCTCGCGCAGTGGCTCGCGACCTTCGACCTCGCGATCAACTTCTGGCCGGATCCCGACGGCGCGATCGCGCGCGACTTCGCGATGCTGGGCTTCAAGCAGGACGGCGGCCGCGTCGTCATCCATCATCCCGCGCAACCCGCGCGCGCGCCCGCGGCGGCGCATTTCTGCGAGGCGCTGCGACCGCTGGGGCTGGAGACGAGTGTATTCACCTCGCGGATACGACCGACGCCGGCCGATCGCGCCGTGGCCGCGACGCGGCTTCCGGCCTTCGGCGGATCCCACGTCGCCTGGCATCCCGGAAGCGGCTCGAGGCGGAAGAACTGGCCCGTCGATCGCTGGCTGGAGGTCATCGAGCAAACCGTCGCGAACGATCCGGCGCTGCGCCTCGTCGTGATTCTGGGCGAGGCCGAGAGCGGATTCGACCTGCCCGGCGCCCTGCCCGCCCATACGACGATTCTTTCCGGCGATCCTCCGGAACTGCTGGCCGCGCTGCTCGAGCGTTGCGCCGTGTTTCTCGGCCACGACACCGGCCCCGCGCACATCGCGGCGGCGGTCGGCTGCCGGTGCGTCCTCGTCTTCGGCCCGACCGATCCCGCGATGTGGGCGCCCCCCGCGCCGGGCGCGCAGATCTTGCGGCGCGGCGCGCGCACGGAGGACGTCGAGGCCGCCGAGGTCCGCGCCGCCGTAAGGAAGGCGTTGAAGAAACAGTGAGTTTCCCCCGGGATCCGTTTGGATCTCCGCGCTGATTCGAATGACGAGGCGTCCGGCCCGCCCGTTTTCCCACCACGAGCCACGCTTCGAGCCGCGGCGCCTTTGCCCTCCTGCGCGCTTACGCTGCTTTCCAGACGAAGCGCCACGGCTTGGCGGACCAGATCGGGCCGGCGTAGTCGATCCCGATGCGGGGCGTGACGAGCACCTCGGCCTCCGGCGGGGAGAAGCCGTCGTCCTCGATCCAGAGGCCGCTGGCGCGGAGCGCGGGCTGCTTGTTGAGGCGGCGGTCGATGCGCAGCGCGCGCGTGAGGCGGCCCGGGCCGATGAAACCCTCGACGCCCCGGATCAGCACGGCCGCGGGAAAATCGCGCGGGCCCGTGACGAGGTTGAGCATCTCGTGCATGCCGTAGATGAGATAGACGTACCAGACGCCGCCGCTGGCAAACAACACCTCGCTGCGCGCCGTCCGCCCGCGGCTCGCGTGGCAGGCGAGGTCTTCCGCCGTGTGGTAGGCCTCGGTCTCGACGATGCGAGGCGCGACGCGGGCGCCATCGACCCGCGCGACGAGCCGCTTGCCGAGCAGCCAGCGGGCAATGGCGGCCGTGTCCTGGCGCCTGACTTCGGATGCGCGAACGATGCGAGCCATGACGCCATGGTGAAATCAAGCGCGCGAGAAACAAAACCAAATTGAGTTTTGCCCCGGCGACGCGAGCATCGCCACCGTTGAGCACGGAACCAGCAGAAGCAGCGGCGGAAGCCGCGCCGGTGAATCCGGCCCGCAAACCGAGCACGTTGCGCCGCAACCTCGCGCTCTGCACCGGGGAGGGGCTGGTCGCGATGCCGATCGTCTACCTCACGCTGCCGGGAAACTTCATCGTCGCGATGCTGCTCACGCAGACCTTTCCGCTGGGCGAAACCACCTTCGGCGCGATCGTCTCGCTGCCGGCGTGGTGCAACGTCATTCAATTGTTTCTCTTCCCGCTCCTGAGCCGGTTCTGGACGCAAAAGCAGATCGCGCTCTGCTTCTCCTGGGCGCACCTGCTCGTCTGGATCGCGCTCGGGGTGGCGCTGCACTACATCCCGAGGGACGACCTCTCGGCGGCGAGCCGGTGGTTTTTTCTTTTGTTCGGCCTGTCCGCGTTTCTGCACGCGGTCGTCGGCATCTCGTGGACGTCGTGGATCCAGGAATGGGTGCCGGCGCGGTTGCGCGGGAAATACTTCGGCCGGCGCAACCGCCTGCTGCAGATCTCGACCGTGCTGTTCCTGCTCGTCGCCGGCGAGGCGCTGACGCGCCTGAAGACCTTCGATCCCGTGCTCGGCTTTCAGGTCATCATCGGGCTCTCGGTCCTGCTGCGGTCGTTTTCCATCTTCGCGCAGAACCGCATCCTCGCCACTTCGAACGCGATCACGCGCGAGCGCGGCGCCGACATCCGCGCGCAGTTCCGGCTCATCGCCGGCAACAAGCCGCTGCTCTGGCTCTTCGGCTTCGGCGCGGCCTTCGGATTCACGGCCAACGTCTTCGGCCCGTTTTTCAACGTCTTCATGTACGACGCGCTCGATATGACCGTCGCCGACGTGAGCATGCTCGTGATCATCACCAACGTCACGGGCGCGATCGCGCTGCCCGCGTGGGGGCAGTTTCTCGATCGTTACGGCTGCCGCCCGATGATGAGCATCGCGCTGTTTTTGTGGATGGTTCCCGGACTGTGCTGGGCGCTGTTGACGCCGGAAAACACGTGGATCCTGAAACTGCTTTTCGCCTCGGGCGGCATCTTCTCGGCCGGCTTCATCCTCGGCCAGTTCAACATCCTCCTGAAACTCGTTCCCGAGGAGGCGAAGACCGCCGCGATCAGCCTCAATGTCGCGGCGACGTCCGTGGTCGCCGCGGTCGCGCCCATCCTCGGCGGGCTCGCCCTCGATTGGGCGCTCGACGCCGGCTTCGACAAGCTGCGGGTGTATCACGGGATGTCGATCGTCCACCACCTCCTCGTGCTGCTCTCGATCCTCGTGCTCCTGCGCGTGGTCGAGCCGAAGGCCGCGCCGCTTTCCCAGGCGGTCGGCGCGATGCGCTCGTCCCGCCAGCTCGTGGCGCTCCTCGGGATGTCGTTTCTCGTCAACTACGTCTTCACCAAGCGCCGCCGCGATTCCAATGACTGAAAACGGAACAGGGCGATTTCTCCGTCTCAGCCGTCTCCGGCTTGCGCGCCGTTTTCCCGCACCGCTTTTTCCAGCCGGTCGAGCAGCTCCGGCGGGCCGGCCAGATAACGGATGGCCTTCATGTGCACGTCGAAGGTCTTCATCGGAAACACCTCCGCGTCGAGGAAGCGCACACCGACTCCCGTCACGGCGCAGAACGCCCACGCCGCCGCGATGTCCCACACGCGCACGGTGAGATCGAGGGCCGCGTCCAGCCGGCCGAGCGCGGCATAGGCGAGGTGCAGCGCGCCGCTGCCGTAGGCGCGGAGTTTGTAACCCGCGATGAGGCGGCTCACGAGCGCGTGATTTTCCGCCGAGATCGGCGTGTGCACGGCGAGCACTTTGTCATGCCGCGACGCCGGCTCCGTCCTCGTGATCGGCGCGCCATCGGCAAACAATCCAATCCCCGGGCCGCCATGGAAGAGCGTGCGCAGCCCGCCGTCGTAGATAAAACCGCACACCGGCATGCCGTGCTCCAGAAGCGCGAGCGAAATGGCGCAGACGGGGATGCCGAGCGCGTAGTTGTTCGTGCCGTCGATCGGATCGACGATCCAGACAAAGCGCGATCGCAACGGCGCCGGTTCCGTGCCGGCCTCGGTCTCCTCGCTGAAAAACTGATCCGCGGGAAAGCTCCCGAGCAGCGCCTCCGAAAGCGCCTTCGAGATCGCGAAATCGGCGTGGGTCACGCGCGTGCCGTCGTGTTTCCACTCCGATTCCGCGCGACCAAAATGCTCGTGAAAGAAAGAAGCCTGCGCGCGCACCGCGTCCAGCGCGGCCTCGACGCGTTGCATCACCGCGTTGTCCATCCCGCCAGCCAAACCCCGCTCCGCGGAAATGGGAAAGGGAAAGTGCGGGATCAGGAGACAGGTGACAGGAGTCAGGAGTCAGGAGTCAGTATCCGAAAGGCGTTTTGCCTTCTGTCCCCTGTCTCCTGATCTCAATAATCGTAGAGATTCGGGTCGCGCGAGGGGGAGCGGCCGAAACC
>CAZFCY010000005.1:39099-40308 GCA_964517665.1 uncultured Opitutaceae bacterium
CCTGATCTCAATAATCGTAGAGATTCGGGTCGCGCGAGGGGGAGCGGCCGAAACCGCCACCCATGCCGCCGTAGCCGCCGTCGTCGCCTTCGCCGGGTTCGCCGAGGACGTCGCCCATCTGCTCTTCGATCTTTTCGGGATCCTGGCCTTCCTCGAGCTTGCGGACCATTTCCTCCATCTCGCCGTCGAGGCTCTCGCCGGTGAGTTCGGACATGCGGCGCATCATGCGGCCCATCGCGCGCGGATCGTTTTCATCGACCGAGGCCATTTCCTGCTCGAGCTGCGCAAACGCGGCTTCCATGCGCGGATCGTCGGCGTCGCCCGCATCCGGGCCGCCCGCGCCAGGCATCCCCTCGGCGCCTTCGCCGGCTGGCTTCGAGGCTTCGTCCCCGTCGCGCGATTTGCGCGTGGCTCCGCCGATGGCGAATCCCGAGACGATTTTCACCATGCGGAAGCCGGGATCGTCCGGGCACTTCGGAATCGATTGCCCCTGGGCGATCGTCTTCGCGAAGAACTGATAGATCCGGTTGTTGTCCGGGCAGTAGTATTCGTAGATGGGCATCGCTTGATTCCTTGGTGCGTTGATTACGGAAATCGAAGCTGCGCAATTAAGCGCCGCCGCGCATTTGGCAAGTCCGCTGCGCCCTCCCGCCAGACACGCCCCCTCGCAGGCAAACCCGCCCGCGACTCCGCGGCCTCAATGCCCGCCGATGTCCCACAGCTTCCGCGCGCGCTCGATGATGCGCCGCAAGGCGGCAGGCGTGACCGATTGCTTCGGATCGTCGCCGATGCCCTTCGCCGGCGCCACGTGCGCCTCGATGCACAATCCGTCCGCGCCGTAGGCGATGGCGGCGAGGGAACACGCCTCCACGTAGGCGGCCCGGCCGACGGAATGCGAGGGATCGACGACCACCGGCGCCCACGTTTTCTCCCTGAGCAGCGGAGTGATCGATTCGTCCGGATGGCTGCGGTAGCCCTCGATCGCGGGCGCCGTGCCGCGCGGACAAAGGATGACGTTCGGGTTGCCGAAATTGACGATGTATTCGGCGGCGGAGATGAACTCGTCGATCGCCCCCATGTGGCGGCCCCGCTTGAGAAGGACGACCGTGTCGCGCCCCGCGACCTGCGCGCCGATGTGGCGCAACAGCGAATAATTCAGGGCATTGCGCGTGCCGACCTGGATCATCTGCGCGCTCGAGGCCGGCGCGC
>CAZFCY010000005.1:40318-48706 GCA_964517665.1 uncultured Opitutaceae bacterium
CCGGCCTCGAGCGCGAGCCGCAGGTGCTCCTCCTCCATCACCTCGGTGTTGACGGGCAGGCCGGTCTGGCGCGAGGCCTCCATGAGGATGTCGAGCGACTTGCTGTCTCCTTGAAACGAATACGGATTGGTCCGCGGCTTCCACACGCCGCCGCGAAGAACCTGCGCGCCGGCTTCCTTCACCGCGTGCGCCGTCTCGATGAACACCGACGGATTTTTCGGATCGATCGTGCACTGCCCGGCGATGACGAGCAGTTCCTTGCGGACCTTCACGCCGCCGACCCGGATCACGTGGCTGGCGAGATCCGAGCGAATGTCCATCAGCTTGAACGGCGACTGGATCGTATCGAGCCGGTCCACATACGGGAGGCCCTCGACGCGCGCCCGCATCGTCTCGCTGCGCTCATCGCCGAGGATCGCGTAAACGCTCCGGGTCGTCCCGATGATCGGCTGGATGTGGCAGCCAAACTCCCCGACGATGGCGCTGACTTCGCGGAGTTGCTCAGGGGTGAAACTCGAGGTTTTCGGAATGATCATGGAAGAGACGGTGCAAAAGCGAATAGCGAGGCGCGGCTGGCGAGGCGCGAGTAAAAAGCGGCGGGCCGCGGCTCGCGCGAGGCCGCGGGGAAGGGATGAAGAGCCATAAAACTGTAACGTACGTTACAGTTTTTCGGCTTTGCCAGTCGCCCCTCACGACCCGCTATTTCAGGAACATGTTGAACTCGCGGGGCGGCGGCGCTTCGGCTTCGAAGCGGATCCGGGCGCCGGAAGGGAGGGCGAATGCCAGCTCGATGTGTTGCGCGTGGAGGAAAAGCCGGTCGGTCCCGAAGCGGCGGGCGAGTTCGCGGTTCATGCGAAAGTTTCCGTAGTTCTGGTCGCCGAGAATCGGGAGCTTGCGGCGCGCGCACTGGAAACGGAGCTGGTGCGTCCGGCCCGTGCGCGGCTCGAGTTCGAGCGCCGTCAACGCCGGCGGGCCGGGAATCAGGCGGATCGATCGGACCGCGGTCTCCGCCAGGGCGCCGCCTCGTTCCGCCGCCCGCACGGCGCCGCCCGCGCGGCGCGCCTGCATGTGGTCGCGCCAGAGGGCGCGTTTCTCGCGCAGGTGCCCGAGCGCGATGGCGACATAGCGCTTTCTCACGTTGCGCCCTTCGAAAGCGGTCCGGACGGCCGCGGCGACGGCCGCGGCGGAAGCGACGAGGATGACTCCCGAGGTCGCGCCGTCCAGACGATGCAACAGCCAGATGCGCCCGGCGCGCGCGCCCGCTTCCGGCGCGGGAATCTCGAAATACTGATCGCTTTCGTGGTAGCGCGCGGCGAGGAGCGAGCGCGGCTGGTCGCCGGCCTCGTTGGGATGCGAGAGAATTCCGGCCGGTTTCTCCAATGCGGCGAGGCCGCACGCGTGTCTGCGCAACACTTTCACGCCCGGCCCGAGAGGCAGGCGCGACCAGTCGATCGGACGGGCGGCGCTCACCAGTAGTGAAACGAGAACGTGACCGTCTGCTCCTCGCCGAGCGTGTCGATCATCTCCCGCGACCACGGCCCATACGGCTGGCCCTGCTCGATCGCGGATTGCGCGAGCAGGACGCCCAGCGCCTGCGTCGTGTTTTCGATTGTCGCGATGTCCCGGATCAAGCCCTCGCGCGTGACCTTGAACTCGATCACGACGTGCGTGGAATTCTCGCGATACGCGCGGGAGTTGCAAAGCGCGGTCCAGCGCTGGCTGACGGCCTCGATCATCCGCTCGAGGTACTGGCCGTATTCGCTGAATTTGGCGTCCACCGCGATCGCGCCGGTCTGGGAAACGCCCGTTTCCTGCCGCCGCACCGGGCCGGGCAGGGCGCGGGGAAGCCGCGGGCGCGGCGCGGGGCTGGGCCGCGCGCCGCTCAATGGAGAGACGAAGACCGGAAGCTCGGTGTCCTCGGAAGGTTCGTCCTCGCCCTCGATCTTTTCCGGGCCCGGCACGGGATCCTCTGTCGATTCGGCGATGGATGCGCCGGTCCCCTCCTCCTCCGAACGATCTTCCTCGAAGCCCGGCGGCGGATCCTGGCGCTGGGGCGCGCTCGGCGGCGTCTGCTCCGCCTCCGCCGGCTGCTCTTCCACGGGCGCGGGCGGCGGGCTGAGTTCGGGCGGCGTGAGGTCGCCGGAGATGATCTTGTCGAACGGCACGTCGTCCTCGCCCTCCCGCGCCGGCGTGCGGTCTTCGCTCAACTCCGCGGGCGCGGTCTCGTTCGCGGCCTGCTGATCGCGGCCGGAGATGTTGTCTGTTTCGTCCGGCGCGTTTTCCGGCGCGGCGCGGTTGGTCTCGATGAACCGCGGCTCCGGCTCCTCCTCCGCCTCCTCTTCCGGATCGACAAGCTGGATGTCGAACTCCTCCGCCTCCTCGACCGGCTCCTTCAGGCCGAGGTCGAGATACGAATTCGGGATGCCGTAGAAAAACAGGAGGTGAAACAGGAGCGTGCCGACGAGCCCGGCCAGGATGGAACGGGGGTTCCAGCGCTCGTCCTCGATCGGAAACTCGCGCCGGGCATCGCGCTTCGGATCGGGTCGCGGCGTGTGCGGTTTGTAGAGGCCGGAAGGCATTACGGCTGGGTCACTGGCTCACAAGCTGGCGGGAAACCGAGGCGCGTCAAAATCTCTCTCGTTTCGTCCAGCGGCAGGCCCATGATGTTGGAAAACGACCCCTCGGAGCGCGCGACGATCCATTCGCCGCGATCCTGGATGCCGTAGGCTCCGGCCTTGTCGAACGGGTGCGTGGCGTCGATGTAGCGGGCGATCGCGGCGTCGTCGAGTTCACGAAAGGTCACGCGGCTTTCCACGCCGTGATCCTCCGCCAGGCCGGTGTCCGCCCGGCGAAACGCCAGCCCGGTGCAAACGCTGTGGGCGCGCCCCGCGAGCAGGCGAAGCATGCGAAACGCGTCCGCGCGATCGACGGGTTTGTTCAACACCACGCCGTCGAGAAAGACGGTCGTGTCCGCCCCGAGGACGAGCGCGCGCGGATGCCGGCGCGAGACCCAATCCGCCTTGAGCGCGGCGTTGTGCCGCACGAGTTGCCGCGGATCGGCGTCCTCGGCCTCGTGCTCGGTCACTTCCGCCGTGATCACTTCGAAGGGCAGCCCGAGCGAGGCCAGCAGATCGCGCCGCCGCGGCGAAGCGGAGGCGAGAATGAGAACCGGAGGAGGCGGAGAAGCGGGTCGAAGATCCAAGGTCGAAGGAGGAAAGATGGAAAATCCGGGAAAGAAAAAGGCCACCTTATCTTTGCCTCTGTCCTCTGTCTCCTGACGCCGACGCCGTGGCCCAGGCCCAAAGGGCCGTGATCCTTCAGCCCAGCCCAACGGGCTGGGATATGAATCGTCGCAGGCATGCGCCCCAACGGGGCGCGATTCCCGCGGGACATCACGCGTTCCCCTGTCGCGGCCTCTCAGCCCAGGGCGATGCCCTGGGCTGAGGAATGATGGCCCGTTGGGCCACGACTCTTTCCGGAAACATGGAACTGACATCGTGTTTCGATCTTCGACTTTCCAGTTTGGACTTTCGACTTTCGGCCTTCGGCCTTGGACTGCTCCGATGCGGATCGGACTCGCGCAGATCAACACCACCGTCGGCGACCTGGCGGGCAATCGCGCCCGCATCCTCGAGGCTTACGAACAGCTCGTGGCCGCCGGCGCCGGGCTCGTCGTTTTTCCCGAGCTGGTCGTGACCGGCTATCCGCCGCGCGACCTGCTCTTCAAACGCCGGTTCGTGCCCGACAACGAGGCCTCGATGCGCGAGATCGCGGCGCGCGTCGGCGAGATTCCCGCGCTCGTCGGCTGCGTCCAGGCCAACCCGGCGGGAAGCGGACGCTCGTTTTTCAACGCGGCCGCGTTCTGCCGTCGCGGCGCGATCGTGGCCACGGCGCGCAAATGCCTGCTGCCGACTTACGACGTGTTCGACGAGGACCGGTATTTCGAGTCCGCGAACGAATCGCTCATCGTGGATTGGGACGGCTCCCGCGTCGGCGTCACGATCTGCGAGGACATCTGGGCGGACCCGGTCGTGTCTCCGCGGCGGCGCTACCCGATCGATCCGGTGGCGGAACTTGCCCGGCGCGGCATCGACCTGCACGTCAATCTCTCCGCCAGCCCGTGGCACAACGGCAAGGCCTCGCTGCGCCGCGAGTTGATCGGCAACGCCGCGAAAACCTCGCGGGCGCCGCTCGTCTATTGCAACGCCGTGGGCGGAAACGACGAGCTGATCTTCGACGGCCGCAGCCTCGTCGCCGATGCCACGGGAAAACTCGTGGCCGGGCTCGCCGCCTTTCGCGAGGAGTTGCGCGTCGTCGATCTCGAGGCCGCGCCCGCGATCGACCCGACGCACGGCCAGGAGGAGATGAAGGACATCGACGAGGCGCTCGTCCTCGGCCTGCGCGACTACGCGCGCAAGAGCGGCTTCAAGCGCGCGCTCATCGGCCTCTCGGGCGGCATCGATTCCGCCGTCGTGGCCGTGATCGCGGCGCAGGCCCTCGGTCCGGAAAACGTCATGGGCGTGAGCCTGCCCTCGAGCATCTCGAGCGGCCACAGCCGGACCGACGCGAAAGACCTGGCCGACAATCTCGGCATCGTTTTCAAGACCGTGCCGATCGCCGACGTCGTCGCCGCCGCGGAGGGCACGGTGGCGCCGCTTTTCGAAGGCCGCCCGCGCGACACGACGGAGGAGAACATCCAGGCGCGCGCGCGCGGGTTGTTGTTGATGGCGATGTCGAACAAGTTTGGCGCGCTCCTCCTCACGACGGGAAACAAGAGCGAGCTGGCCGTCGGCTATTGCACGCTCTACGGCGACATGTGCGGCGGTCTGGCGGTGATTTCCGACCTGCCCAAGGTGAAGGTGTATCAACTTGCTGAATACATGAATCGCGAGCGCGAGGTCGTGCCGCGATCGACCATCGACAAGCCGCCGTCGGCCGAGCTGCGGCCCGACCAGAAGGACGAGGATTCGCTCCCGCCCTACCCGATTCTCGACGCGATCCTCCAGCACTATGTCGAGGAAGGCCTTTCGAGCGCCGACATCGTCGCCCAGGGTTTCGACGCCGCCGTCGTGCGCGACATCGTCCGCAAGGTCGATCTCAACGAATATAAACGCAAGCAGGCCGCGCCGGGCCTGAAGATCACCCCGCTCGCCTTCGGCGTCGGAAGGCGAATCCCCATCGTGCAGAAGTACGTCCACTGAGAACCACGAACAAACTGGTTCGAGAGGGTGAGCCACGGAGATCGGAGATTGGGCACGGAAGGCAACGAAGAGAACGAAGGCTCTGAAACTCAGCCTCATCCTTCGTTGCCCTTGTTGCCTTCCGCGCAAATTCCGCTCCTTCCGATCTACGCGGTTCAATTTTATTCGTGTCCATTCGTGTTTATTCGCGGTTGAGCCCTTTTCTTTTCTTCTTTCGTGAACACCTCCGAATCCCTTTTCGCGCGCGCCCTGGAACTCATGCCGGGCGGCGTCAACTCGCCGGTTCGCGCGTTTCGCTCCGTGGGCGGCGCGCCGTTTTTTGTTTCGCGCGCGGATGGCGCCACGCTGACCACGGCCGACGGCCGTGAGCTGATCGATTTCGTCTGCACCTGGGGGCCGGCGATCCACGGCCACAACCATCCCGCGATCCGCGAGGCGATCCGCGAGGCGCTCGAGCGCGGCACGAGCTTCGGCACGCCGAACCCGCTCGAGGTGCGGATGGCGGAGCTGATCGTCGAGATGGTTCCGTCGATCGAAAAGGTCCGCATGTGCAACAGCGGCACCGAGGCGACGATGTCGTGCGTCCGGCTCGCGCGCGGCTTCACCGGGCGCGACAGGATCGTGAAATTCTCCGGCTGTTATCACGGCCACGTGGACTCGCTCCTGATCAAGGCCGGCAGCGGCGCGCTGACCCACGGCAACCCCGACAGCGCGGGCATTCCGGCCTCGTTCGCGCGGGAGACGATCGTGCTTCCCTTCAACGACACGTCGGCGCTCGACGAGGCCTTCGCGCAATTCGGCGGGCAGATCGCGGGCGTCATTCTCGAGCCGTATCCGGCAAACGTCGGCCTCATCCTGCCGCGGCCGGGTTATCTTCAGCACGTGCGCGAGGTCTGCGCGAGGCACGGCGCGCTCTTGATTTTCGACGAGGTCATGACCGGCTTCCGCGTCGCGCCGGGCGGCGTGCAGGAGCGCGAGGGCATCCGTCCCGACCTCACGGCGCTGGGCAAGATCATCGGCGGCGGCCTTCCCGTCGGCGCCTTCGGCGGGCGCGCGGAGATCATGGACAAACTCTCGCCGCTCGGCCCGGTTTACCAGGCCGGGACCTTGAGCGGAAATCCCCTCGCCATGGCGGCCGGAATCAAGGCGCTCGAGCTTCTGCGCGAACTCGATCCCTACGCGCGCCTCCAGAAAATGGGCACGCGAATCAAGTCCGCGCTCGACGAGGCCGCGCGCGCCAGGGGCGTGCCGCTGCAGACGCCGCAGGTCGCGAGCATGTTCTCGTTTTATTTTTCGGAGGAACCCGTCGTGGATTACGCCACCGCGATCGCAAGCGACTCAGGCCGGTTCAGGAAAGTCTTCCACGCCGCCCTCGCCGGCGGCGTGTATCTTCCGCCCTCCGCGTTCGAGGCGTGCTTCATCAGCACCGCGCACGCAGGCGCGGCGATCGACCGCGCCTGCGAGGTTCTGGCAGGGGCGATCGGTTCGCTCTGACTCGCGAGTTTAAGTGTGAAGTTGAGCTTCCCCCTCAGAACGTGATCGGGAGCGAGACGTTGACCTGCACGGGACGCCGGTCGCGGTAGCCGGGCGAGAATTTCCAGTAGGAGACGACCGTCGCGGCCGCGTAGCCGATCAGCGGCTCCGACGCGGCTTCGACGCGCGGCAGAAGCACCTCGCCGGCCGAGGTGATGACGACCCCGACGGTCACGCGGCGCGTGCCGCCGCGATCCTTCACGCCCTCGGGCAGATTCGGCATCATCGAGCGCACGATCTTGGGCGCGGAATCCAGTTCCTTCGTCGGCACGAAATCGCCGCCCACCCCATCGCGCATCCGGCGGGCGAGGGCAAGGAGGTCGGCGGGAACCTCATCGGGCTGAAACGACACGCGATAGCGCAGCCGCGCCGCCACGACATTGCCCTCCTGCAACGCGGGCGAGAAACGCCAGTGCGCCATCGCCGCCCGGGCCGCGAGCGAGAACTCGTTGTGCGTCGATTCGAGGATGCTCACGTCGTAGGGCGTGCCGTCGTTGTCGATGCTGAACTCCATCACCACCTCGCCCGGTTTCGCCTCGACCAGCATCTCGAAAGGAAAAACCGGGCGCAGCCCGAAGATGCGTTTCACCTCGTATTCGTGCCGGCCCGCGTAGGTGACGCCCATGAGCGAGATGCGGCCGCCGGGAAAGTCGAAGTAGGTCGAGTCGCCCATCTCCTCGGAGACGGCGATGCTCACGTTCACCCGCGAGTTGGTGATCCGGCCGTTTTTCAACGCGGGGAGAAACTCCCATTGCGCGAGCGAGGTGAGCGCCGCGTCGGTGAAAACGTCGTCCGGCGACTGCTCCACGCGGATGTGACTCGCCCGCCCCATGCGATCCACCATGAGCGAGACCATCACTTCGCCGACCACGCCGCTTCCCTTCAACTCGTCGGGATATTCGGACGGCGTCGTCTTCAACAGGCGCGGCGGGCGGTTCGCCGCGCGCCGGTTCTCATTGTAGCGGCGCTCGTTGCGATCCATGCGGTCGAGATCCGGATCCGTCTCCGACTCCTCGACGACGATTCCCGGAAGCATGTCGCCCGAGCGCAGGATCCGGTTCTGGCCGTGCAACGACGCGCCGGCGCCGAGCACGAAAGCCAGCAGGCCGCGCCATGCCGGCGCAACCATGCGATCGCGCATGAAAGCCGTCACCCTTGTCGCCCGTATTTTATCCGCGCGTGCCACGCCTTTCAGGATTGTGTCCTCGACTTGAGGTAAACCGCCTCGGCCTCCCGCATCCAGCCGTAAAGGCGCAGCAGGCGGTCCTCGTGCGAAGGATGTGAAGACAGCCACTCCGGTGGCGCCGATTTGCCGGAGGAGAGTCGATCGATCTTCTCCCAGAGCGTGATCGCCGCGCGGGGGTTGTAGCCGGCGCGGGCCATGTAGATGAGCCCGATGTGGTCGGCCTCGCTTTCCTTGTCGCGATTGAAACTCAGGCCGATCATCCCGCTGCCCATCCGGTAGAGGGTCGAGACGGCCGCCTCCGTGAGCGCGCCGTAGCCAATGCCGGTCACCACGGAAAGCCCGAAGCCGCCGCTCTGAAGCAGCATCTGCTGGGAAAGCATTTCGTGCACGTGCCTGGCGGTCACGTGCGCGATCTCGTGGGCGATGATCACGGCCAGTTCGTCGTCGGTCGTGGCCACGTCGAAGGCG
>CAZFCY010000005.1:48716-52714 GCA_964517665.1 uncultured Opitutaceae bacterium
GGCGCCTTCGACGTGGCCACGACCGACGACGAAGGCGCCGGAGAAAACACCGACCTTCCCCCCCGCCATGGCGAAGGCGTTGACCTCGCCCGGCGATTCGAAGACGACAAACTCCCAGTCGGCATTCGGCACGTCCCAGAAGACGACATCCGCGATGCGCGAGCCGACCTCCTCCAGCCGCTCCTGCAACGCCGGATTCCGCGACACACGCAGGCTTTTCTTCATGTCCTCGAACGCGGCAACGCTCATCTCGACGACCCCTTCATCGGAGACGATGTCGAGCGCTTTTCTTCCCGTCACGGGCACGGAGGCGCAACCGGCGAGAAAACCGCAGAGGATCAGGGCGGGGATGCCGCGGCGGCACGGGCGCAAGAGAATCTTGGATTGCATAACCAGACGGAACCGAAGCGGTTGCATTCGCGTCCAAACGCAGCCAAGGTATGCACGCCCCCGGACCCGCTCAAGTCGTCAGGAAGCGATTTTGCCCCGGGATTTTTTTGAAATATGGCCGCTCCCAAGTATATCCACGCTTTGGACAATTGAGCCTCGCAGGCATTCCCCCCGAATCTCACTCAGAGACATCCCATGGCCGCAGATTCCTCCTCGCCCGGTAAGAAACACAAGGTCATCGCCTGGAAACCCGACACGCCGGATCCCGGAAGCGATCCAGGCAGGCGTTTCCCGCGATGGGTGACCGTCCTCGCCGGAGTCGGCGGCGCGCTCCTGCTCGTCGTCGCCCTCCTCGGGGCGCTGGCGGTCTACCGCCTGGGCAAAATGCAGAACGAGGCGGCCGCAACCGCGCAGGCGCAGATAACGCCCGGCGAGAGCTTCCGCGCCGCGTTCGTCAGCCGCTCGCGCGCCGAATACGCCCGGGACGAGGCCACGCGCGGACTCCAGAACGTCCGCAAAATCCCCTCCGACCATCCCGCCGTCCTGCGCCGTCTGATCGAGATCGAGCGCGTCGTGCTCGGCGCCGACAAGGCCTTCGGCGACGCCAACTACGCGCTCGCCGTCCAGCAATACGAAGTCGTCACCGCGGAAACCAAGAATTTCGCCCAGGCGCTCGAAGACATGCGCAAAACCCGCGAGGGCTACGATCGATTCCTCGTCGATTTCGCGCGCATGGACGGCCTGCGTCCGCTCGCGCCGGAGAAGTTCGACAGGGCGCTCACGGCCGCCGGGGCGGCCCAGAGTTTCCTTTCCGAGGGCAGCTTTGCCGTGGCGCGCGAGAAGATGGAGGAGGCGTCGCGCACGCTCGCCTCCGTCGAAACCGAGGTCGCCGAGCAGCTCGAGACCAGCCTCGCCGCCGGCCGCTCCGCCCTTTCCCAGGGCGACGGAGCCGCGGCCAAAGCCGCCTTCGAGCGCGCGCTCGAACTCCAGCCGGACAACGAGTTTGCCGTGAAGAGCCTCGAACGGGCCGAAAAGATCGAGCGGGTGTTCGCCATGCTTCATCAGGCCGGGGCGCTGGAAAAGAACGGCGGCTTCGAGGAAGCGCAGAAAGTCTACGAACAGGCCTTCGAGTTCGATCCCCAGTCCGCCACCGCGCAGGCCGGCGTGGCGCGGATGAAAACATCGATCCGCGAACGCGATTTCCAGGTCGCGCTCGATCGCGCCACCGCCGCGCGCGAGGAGCAGCGCTGGAACGACGTCATCGCCGCCTACGAGGCCGCGCTCAAACTCTCGCCCGACGACGACACCGTCAAAAAACAGCTCGCCACCGCGCGCGTCGAACAGCGCGAGGCATTCATCCAGGAGTCCCTCGCCTCCGCCTACGACTTCGAGCGCGAATACGACTGGAACAACGCCCGCCGCATCTACCTCGACCTCCTGAAATTCGATCCTGAGCAGGCGGACGCCGCGGAGGGCTTGAGCCGCACCGGCAAGGTCTTGCGCGCGCTCCTGAAGTTCGAGCGGCTGGTGGACGACGCCCGGTCGCAGGCGCAGCGCGCGAACTTCCAATCGGCCATCGGAGCCTTCAACAACGCGCTCGCCAACAAGCCGTCCTACCTCCCCCTCACCCCCGAGCAGGAGGAACTCCGCATCATGCTCGATCGGCAGAGCCGTCCGGTGCAGGTTCCGCTCGTCTCCGACAATCGCACCTACGTCACCATCCAGGGCCTGCGTCTGCTCGGCCGATTCGAGGCAACCTCCGTTCCCATGCTGCCCGGCGACTACGAAATCGTCGGCCGTCGTCGCGGCTATCAGGACGTCCGCGAGATCGTCCGCGTCCGCGGAGGCGACCAGATGCAGCCCATCACCATCATGGCCCACGCACGCCTTTAGCCGGCGGCCGCGCAGCCGCAAACGCGCCTCACCGGCGCCATCCCTCGATGAACACCATCCATCCGCTTCCCTCCTCCGCAAAGGCCGGCGCGCTTTTCGGCGCCCTTGCCTTTTTCGCCACCGCCTCCCTCCACGCCCAGATCCTGGATCCGGATCCTGAACTTTTCGACGGCGCCTCGACCAAGACCGAGGAAACCAATAAAGAGCAGCAGCCCACCGTCGACGACTGGGAGCACGCGAACCTGATCCTCTACGACTCCAACGAAGAGGGCAGCCAGAGAGGCGGCATGGGCCGCGTCGGCGGCCAGGGCCCGGGCATGGACATGGGCTCGGGCGGCGGCATGGGCGGCGGCATCGGCCTGCCGCTCCCGATCGCCGGCGGTGGCATGGGCGTCGGAGGCTCGGGCCTCGAGATCCCGGACATGCAAAACCAGGGCGGCGGCGGAGAGGAGAGTTCGGAGCAGACCGATGCCGCCGGCGGCGGAAATCCCGAAGGCGCCCAACAGGGTCCGAGAGGCCAGGCCGCGGGCGGCGGACGCCAGCCGCCGCAGAAGCCCGGCGAAGTTTCCATCGGCGACGACAGCAAACGCATCGCCTCCGCCTCGGCGCCGCTGCCCATCGGCGACACCGAGGGCCTCAGGGACTCGGAGCAAAAGAACCAGAGCGACGGCGGCGACAGCACCCAGGTGCCGACAGCCGCCTCCGGCGCGCAATCGGGCGTGCGCGGCGGTGGAGTCGAAAAGGGCGACGCGATGCCCGCCGACCTGTAAACCTGCCCCGCCCCAACCGGATTTTCCTATGCACCGACTCCTCCTCCTCCCCTGCGCGCTCATGGCCGCCGCCGCGCTCAACGTCGCCGACGCGGGTGAACGCTGGGTGTTTCCTCCCGAGGCCATCAACGATGCGATGCACCTGAAGGCGGATGAGTTTCGCATGCTCAATCCCGGCATCGACATCACCCTCGCCGGCCTCTCCGACGAAGGCTTTTACGTCCGCTACATCCACGAGAATCTGATCTACTATTTCGGCCCCATTTCCGATCTCGCGACCGCGCGCCGGTGGCGCGACGACATGGTCCGCGTCCGCGACAGGCTTGTGGAAAAACGCCCCGCCCTCGAATCGTCCACCGTCGAACTCGTCCGCTTCACCCACGATCCCGTGAGCGGACGCTCCGGCCCCGGCGGCGGTGGCGGAGGTGGCGAACCCACGGACGTCAACGGCGATGGGGTGATCAACAGCGAGGACGACATCAACGGCGACGGCGTCGTGGATGAACGCGACGTCGAGGCCTTCCGCGCCGCCGGTCGCAACACCGACGTCAACGGCGACGGCGTGGTCGACGCGAACGACGACATCAACGGAGACGGCCGCATCGACGGCGACGACGTTCGCGCCCACCGCGAACTCGGCCGCGGCGCGTTCGACGTCAACGGAGACGGCTCCATCGACAGCCGCGACGACGTCAACGGCGACGGCCGCATCGATCAAGGCGACATCAACGCCTTCCGCGACGCCGGCCAGAACAGCGATGTCAATGGCGACGGCACGGTCGACTCGCGCGACGACATCAACGGCGACGGCAAGATCGACGGCAACGACGCCCGCGAGTTCGCCGCGCAAAGCCGCGCGCGACAATCCGGCTCCCAGTCCGGCCAAAGCCAGGGCGGACAACAGGGACGGCAAGGGCAGCAAGGGCAACAGCAGGGACAGCAAGG
>CAZFCY010000005.1:52814-62009 GCA_964517665.1 uncultured Opitutaceae bacterium
AGGGCGGACAACAGGGACGGCAAGGGCAGCAAGGGCAACAGCAGGGACAGCAAGGCCAGCAGGGACAACAGATGAATCCCCTGAGCCAGCAGGGGCAGCAAGGCCAGCCGGGACAGCCCGGCATGCCCTCCCAGAGCCAGTCCTCGTCCTCCTCCTCCAGCCAGAGTCAAAGCCAGAGCGACAGTTCGAGCCAGAGCAGCCAGTCCGGCCAGCCAGGGCAACCAGGCCAGCCCGGACAGCCGGGCCAGCCGTCGCAGAGTTCGGACACCAACATCCTCCAGTTGCTCTGGCGGGCTCTCTTCGGCCGATAGAAGCCGCGAGACATCAACGGAAAAGCAATCGCGGCTTCAGCCGCGATTGCGCGAGGTGAAGACAGGCGTGCCGCGTGCCGGGTCTCGCTGTGGATCCATCGCGGCTGAAGCCGCTCCTACCCTCAAGTCAGTCAAACTTCGTAGGTCTTCAGCGGCGTCGGATCGAGCACCGCCACCTTCGGCGCCTGTTCGGCGATCGCATCCGCGAACCACTGGCGGGCCGGAGGATCGCCGTGGTTGAGCACGATCGCGCGCGGATCCGACTGAAGCGCGAACTCCAGAAGCTCCTCGCGGTCGGCATGACCCGTGAGTTCAAACCGCTCCACGCCCGCCTTCAGCGTCGTTTGATAGTCGAGCGTTTCGAAAACAAACGTGTCCCCGCGCGAGGTCGCGAGCAATCGGCCGCCCGCCGTGTCGGGATCGCAATAGCCGACGAACATGACCGAGTTTTCCGCGCGCCCGAGCAGCGACGCGGCCATCGCGTACGACGGCGTCCGCTCAACCATCATCCCGCTGCTGAGGACGAAGATGCCCGCCTCCTTCGGCTCGCGGCCGGGGATGAGGTTGCGCGGCGGCGGCTTCACGTTCAGCTCGCGCAGAACCGAGCGGTGGAAGTTGGCGAGCCCGGTGTTGCGCGTGATCTCGTCCATGTAGTTGCAGATGTCCATGCCGAGGCCGGCGGCAAAGACGGGCGGGCGTTGAAGTTGTTTTTTGGATACAGCCTCGTGCAGGATCAGGAAGACCTCCTGCATCCGCCCGAGCGCGAAGACCGGGATGAGCACGGAGCCGCCGCGCTCGAGCGTCCGGGCGACGGCGTGCACCAGCCGCGCGACCTCGCTCTCGCGATCCTTTCCCTCCTGCCGCTCGGTCGCGCCGCGCGTCGTCTCGGTCACGATCGTGTCGAAGCGCCGCACGGGAAACTTCGCGCCGCCGACGATCCGCTGCGCGTCGAACTGCACGTCGCCGGTGAAGAAGATCGACCGGTGCTTGTGGCGCAGCTCGATCGCCGCCGCGCCCGCGACATGGCCGGAGGGGAAAAACGTCACCTCGACCTCCTCCGTGCCGACGCCCAGCCGCCGCGTCTGGCCGAACGACATCGCGGCGATCCGTCCCATCGCGCGCTTCACGTCGGTCATGGTGTAGAGGATCGCGTCCTGCTTTCCGTTTTCCTCGGCTTCGCGCCGCATGACGTTGACGGAATTGCGCAACAGCCGTTCGGCGAGCTGCGCGCTGGGGACGGACATCATCACCGGCGCCTGCGGATGCGCGCGACAGGCGATCGGAAGCGCGCCGAGATGATCGAGGTGGCAATGCGTCACGATGATCACATCCGGCGGATGGCTTTCGAGAAATCGCAGGTCCGGCGGCGCGTCCCACCCGTTTTTCTTGGGATGCAGTCCGCAATCGATCAGAATGCGAAGCCCTCCGAGTTCCACCAAATGGCCACTGGCGCCCACGCCACCGTAGCGGTTCAAATCGGTAAGCTTCATATGATTCCGGCGATCACAGTGGCGCGCCGCGGATCAGCAACGCCAAAGAATGCGCGCCTCGGCGCGTCGCCACCTCCTCGATGCCATCAGTCGCCTGGCGCCATGCAGGCCGTCTGCTTGCAGACGGCCCGGCGGTCCGAGCGCCAGCGAGCTGGCGGCCTGCGGCAGGCCGCCAAAAGCCACCGCCACGCCGCTCCTGCACGGGAACGTTACGCGCCGGTTTCGCGCGCGGCGGCGACGACGTTTTCCGGCGTGATCCCGAGTTCTTTCATCGCCGTGCCTCCCGGCGCGCTCAGGCCGAATCGATCGATGCCCACCACGCGACCGTCCAGGCCGACGTATTTGTGCCAGAGTCCGGTCACGCCCGCCTCGATCGCGACCCGGTGGCGGCACGAAGCCGGCAGGACGGATTCGCGATAGTCGGCCGGCTGGCGGTCGAAACGCTCGAAACACGGCATCGAGACGACGCGCGCGCCTTCGCCGAGCGTTTTCGCCGCGGCCACCGCGTGCTGGAGTTCGCTGCCGGTGGCGAGGATGATGGTTTTCAAAGCGCCCGTTTCCTTGACCGCAATGTAACCGCCCTTGAGCGCGCCCTCGCGCCGGGTTTCGAGGGGAATCTCGTTCAACGTGGGAATCGCCTGCCGCGTCAACGCGATCAAAGTCGGCCCGTCGGTCCGCTCGATCGCGGCGACGAACGCGCCCGCCGTCTCCTCCGGATCGCCCGGGCGGATGACGTCGAGGTTCGGGATGCAGCGCAGGCCCGAAACCGTTTCCACCGGCTGGTGCGTCGGGCCGTCCTCGCCCACGCCGATCGAGTCGTGCGTGAAGATGTAGATCACGGGCAGATGCGAAAGCGCGGCGAGCCGGATCGACGGGCGGCAGTAATCGGAGAAGACGAGAAACGTCGCGCCGCTCGGCCGGAAGAGTCCGTCGTAGGCGATGCCGTTGAGGATCGCGGCCATCGCGTGTTCGCGGATGCCGAAGCGGATGTTGCGGCCCGTCCAGTTGTCCGGACCGAAGTCCTTGTCGCCGGCGATGTAGTTGAGCGTCGAGCCGTGAAGGTCGGCGCTGCCGCTGATGAGTTGCGGGATCGCGGCGGCGAGGGGCTGGAGGACATCGGCCCCGGCCTTGCGGGTCGCGATCTTCGCGTCCGCCGGAAACGCCGGGATCGCGTTGAAGAGCGCCCCGACATCGACCTTCGGGCACGCGCCGTCCTCGAGCTGCCGCGCGAGGTCATGATGATCCGCGCGCCACGCGACATATTTCGCCTTCCACTTCTCGTAGTTCGCGGTGAGGCGTTTGCCGTGCTCGACGAAATAGGCGCGGACCTCGTCGGAGACGAAGAAATGCTCCCCGGGAAGCCCGAGGCCTTTGCGCGCGGCATCGGCGAACTTCGCGCCGCCCTCGCCGTGGCCCTTGGACGTGCCGGCGACCTCCGGGATGCCCCGCGCGATCTCGGTCTTGGCGATGATCATCTGCGGCTTGCCCGAGCTGGCGTGCCTGGCCTTGTCGAAAGCGAAAAGGAATCCCGCCATGTCGTGGCCGTCGACGATCTGCACGTCGAATCCGTAGGCGCGGTAGCGCGCGGCGGTGTCCTCGCTCTGCGTCTTGATCGCCATGGCGTCGAGCGTGACGTCGTTCGAGTCGTAGATGAGGATGAAGTTGTCGAGGCGGAAGTGCCCCGCGAAGGCCGAGGCTTCGGCGGCCACGCCCTCCTGGAGGCAGCCATCGCCCGCGAGCGCGACCACGTGGTAATCGAGGATCGTGTGCGCCGAGGTGTTGTATTTCGCCATCGCCATCTTGCCGGAAAGCGCGAGGCCGACCGCATTGCCGACGCCCTGGCCGAGCGGCCCGGTCGTGCACTCGACGCCCGGGGTTTCGCGAAA
The DNA here is from genome assembly GCA_964517665.1 of uncultured Opitutaceae bacterium. Classification (GTDB taxonomy): domain Bacteria; phylum Verrucomicrobiota; class Verrucomicrobiia; order Opitutales; family Opitutaceae; genus Congregicoccus. The sequence goes on from CAZFCY010000005.1 coordinate 56,502, forward strand.
CTCGGGGTGGCCGGGCGTCCTGCTCCCGAGCTGGCGGAACGCCTCGAGCTGGTCGAGCGGAAGATCGTAGCCCGAGAGGTGCAGCCATGAATACAGAAACATGCTGCCGTGCCCGGCCGAGAGGACGAAGCGGTCGCGATTCACCCAGCGCGGCGCCTTCGGCTGGTGCTGGAGCGCGGAACCATAAAGCACCGCTCCGATCTCCGCGCACCCGAGGGGAAGTCCAAGGTGGCCGGAGCTGCAGGCGTGGACGGCATCGATGGCGAGCCCACGGGCTTGATTGGCGGCTTGTTGAAGGAGTTCGAGATTCAGTGCCATGGTAAAATCAACTCACCGAGCGCAATCCGCGCCCCGCGAAAAGGCGAAACAAAACTCCCGCCCCGCACAACCACCCGCGCCCTCGGAAGCCATGGGATCCCCGGGACTCCAAAAGCCACGATCCTGTAACGTACGTTACACAAAAGTGGCTTTGTGCGGGCGGCCTCGGGCGAGGCCGGGAGCCTGGAAAACAGCGCGGGCGGGACCTTGCCGGTCCCGCCCGCGGAAAAAATGGACGAAGCTGAAGTAGTAAATGCCTGGTTACTTCGAGGAGGCCTCGGCGTGGCGCTTCACTTCCTTGACCTGCACGGCCTTCTTGCCGATGCGGCCGCGCAGGTAATAGAGGCGCGCGCGCATCACCTTGCTGACACGGTCGACTTCGACCTTCACCACGTTGGGGCTGTTGACCGGGAACACTTTTTCCACGCCCTCGCCGTAGGAAATGCGGCGGACCGTGAAGGTCTCGTGGATGCCATGGCCCTTGCGGGCGATGACGATGCCGTTGAAAAGCTGCACGCGCTCTTTCTCGCCTTCGCGCACCTTCGTGTGCACGCGAACGCCGTCGCCGACCTTAAACTTCGGGAGGTCGGTCTTGAGCTGGGCTTTCGTGAGTTCCTGGATGACGGGTTTCATGATGTCTTGTGAGTAAATCCGGCCGGAGACGTCGGGTCTTCTCGAGGCTCTGCGCCGCGCGCCACTCTTCAATGTGGGCGTGATTGCCGGAAAGCAGAACCTCAGGAACCTTCCACCCCCGGTATTCGGCGGGCCTCGTGTATTGAGGGAAGTCGAGCACGTTGCGGGTGAAGCTTTCGTGCGTCAACGACTTTTCCTCTCCCAGCACGCCCGGGATGAATCGCGCAAGCACATCGACGACAACGGCTGCGGCGAGCGTGCCGTTGGTCAACACGTAGTCGCCGATGCTCACCTCCTCGTCGATCAGATGATCGCGGATGCGCTGGTCGATTCCCTCGTAATGACCGCTGAGAAAGATGACGTGCTCGCGCGCGGCCAGCCCCTGCCCGGCCGCGGGCGTGAGCGGCGCGCCGTCGGGCGAAAGATAAACCACCCACGACCGCGGCGCGCGGAGCGACTCGATGGCCGCGAAGACCGGCTCCGGTTTCAAGACCATCCCGGCGCCGCCGCCGAACGGGCGGTCGTCGGTGACCTGATGCTTGTCGGTCGCCCAGTCGCGCAGGTTGTGCACGCGGATCGTGAGGACACCCCGCTCGCGCGCGCGCCCGAGCATGCTCTCGCCGAAAAAGCCGTCGAGCATGGCCGGGAAGAGGGTGACGATGTCGATCAGCATCAGGCGTCAGGAGACAGGGATCAGGTCGGAAACAGAAAAGGCCCGGCAGAAGCCGGGCCTCGGACATCTCGTCGGCAAGCGGAACTCCCGCGGCCTCCGCGCCGCGGGTGCGGGACCGGCTTCAGCTCGCGGCGGCCGTCGCCCGGCGGGCGCGCTTCACGAGCGAGGCGACCGTGTCCGTCGGCTTCGCGCCCTTTTCCACCCAGTAGTCCACGCGCTCGACGTTGAGTTTGAGCGGGGTGTCGGAGACCTTGGGCTGGTAGGTGCCGAGCTGCTCGACCGCGGCGCCATCGCGGCGGGAACGGGCTTCTGCTACGACGATGCGATAGACCGGGTTGTGGGTCGCCCCATAACGCGAGAGTTTGATCTTCAAAGCCATGTGGTGTGTGTGTGAGTCGGCTCGAAACGTTTCCTTCGACGAAAAACCGTGAATCGTCCGGTGAAGATTCCCCTTGTCAAGCCATGACTGGCCCCGAGAGGCCCGTGGTCGAAAGTCTGAAGGTCGAATGTCGAAAGTCGAACAGCCGGTTCCCCGCTTTTCTGGAGATTGCCTCCTGGCATTATTCCGACCTTCGACTTTTCGACTTTCGACTTTCGACGCCTTTTCCCATCTTCGTCCCTTATGCTCCGAGCTGGCATCGTCGGTCTCCCGAATGTGGGGAAGTCCACTCTCTTCAACGCCGTCACCCGTTCCCGCAAGGCGGAAGCGGCGAACTATCCTTTCTGCACCATCGACCCGAACATCGGCGTCGTGGTCGTGCCGGACGAACGACTCTACGCGCTCCAGAAGGTCGCGAAGACCTCGGTCGTGATCCCGGCCGCGATCGAGTTCGTCGATATCGCCGGACTCGTCGCCGGCGCGAGCAAGGGCGAGGGGCTGGGCAACCAGTTTCTCGCCAACATCCGCGAGGTCGACGCCATCATCCACGTCGTGCGCTGTTTCGAGGACGACGACATCATCCACAACATGGGCGCGGTCGATCCGGTGCGCGACATCGAGGTGATCAACACCGAGCTGATCCTCGCCGACCTCGACACCTGCGCGAAGCGGCTCGAAAAGGCGCAGAAAAAGGCGCGCGGGCAGGACAAGGAAGCCATCGCCGAGGTCGCGCTCCTGGAAAAGATCACGCCGCACCTCGACGCCGGAAAACCCGCGAACACCTTCGACCTCGACGACCAGGAGCGCGCGATCCTGCGGACGTTTTTCCTCCTCAGCGCCAAGCCCGTGCTCTACGCGTGCAACGTCGCCGAGTCTGACATCGCCGATCCGGGGAAGAACCCGTTTGTCGCGAAGGTGGCGCAGTTCGCGCGCGAGCATCACGACGCCGGCAGCACGGTGCTCTGCGCGAAACTGGAGTCGGATCTCGTCGATCTCAGCGCGGACGAAGCGCGCGAATACCTGAGCGAATACGGCGTGACCGACTCGGGTGTCTCCGCGTTGATCCGCGGCGCCTACGATCTGCTGGGCCTCGCGACGTATTTCACCGCGGGTGAAAAGGAGGTCCGCGCCTGGACGATCCAGAAGGGCTGGAAGGCGCCGCAGGCCGCGGGCGTGATCCACTCAGACTTCGAGAAGGGTTTCATCAAGGCCGAGGTCGTTTCCTATGATGACCTCACCACCCTCGGCAGCACCGCCGCCGCGCGCGAAGCGGGCAAATACCGTCTCGAAGGCAAGGAATACGTCTTCAAGGACGGCGACGTCGCGCTCTTCCGCTTCAACGTGTAGGAGCGGATTCATCCGCGATTGTTCAACTCTCGACTCCCCCACTCTCGTCATGCCACGACCAGCAAGAGGTCAGGAGCGTTTGCGAGAGCATCGATTTTCCCAGTCGCATCGAGTTTACTTCGTCACAGCGTGCGTCCTGGAACGCCGCCCTTTGCTCGATTCCGACCGTGCCGGCGCCATGATATTTGACGGGCTTCGCCGACTGGAGAGTGAAGACGAAGGCTTTCAGTTGATCGCGTCGGTTGTGATGTCTGATCACATCCACGCGTTGCTCCGCCTTGGGGTGTCACGCTCGATCGGCGACGCGATGCGTCTCTTTCGCGGCCGTTCGGCACGCGCGATCAACGCAGCGCTTGGCCGAAAAGGAACACTTTGACAGCCGGCATACTTCGAGCATGTCCTGCGCCCGGATGAACCTTTGATGCCCGTTCTCCATTATATGTGGCACAATCCGACCCCGCCCGGCCACCGGTTCCGCTGCCGTGCGGATGTCTGGCATTGGTTTAAAGCGTGTGTGACAGAGGATGTCACTTATTTCGACTGGCTGTCGAAACACCCGCAGGCGCGCGAGAGTGGGTAGGAGCGGATTCATCCGCGATCCGACAAGCGCTGCGTGGACGCATCGCGGCTGAAGCCGCTCCTACTTGCGCGATCGTCTACCGCGCGATCGCCAGGGCGCCATCCACGTTCAAGGAGCGCAGGATCGAGGTGAGGAACGGGAGGAGCTGCTTTTTGCGGCTCACGATGCCAGGCATCTCGAAGATGTCCGAGTGCTCGACGGATTTGTAGGTGATCCGTTCCAGATACTCGCGCTCGCCCTTGATGACGAAGAGCGAGTTTTGCGTGTTGATGTCCGTGACGAGCAGGCTCGCGAAATAGAGGCCCTCGGATTTGCGCAGGCGGTCGAGCGCCTCGGAGATTTTGTCCTCGTGCTTCTTGAAATTGTTGAAGCCGAGTTCCTCGACCTGCGAGACGGAGAACTTCACGTGCTCCTCCTCGTAGATCTTGCAGTCCGCGCGGATGACCTCGTCGGGCGTCGAGGAGAGGATGACCGAGCCGCTGGAGAAGATCATCTCGGCCAGGTCGTTCGCGGTCACGCCCGCGATGTTTTCCAGCCAGCGCAGCAACATCGCGTCCTTGTCCGTCGAGGTCGGGCTGTTGAGGTTGAGCGTGTCGGAAATCATCCCGCCCATCATGATGCCCGCGATCTCGGGCGACGGCGTGAGACCGGAGCGGCGAAACTGGTCGGCCACGATCGTGCAGGTGGAGCCGACCGGCTCGTTGATGAAGAGGATCGGCTGCTGCGTGTTGAGCGAACCGAGACGATGATGATCGATGATTTCGAGGATGTTGACCTCGGCCGCGCCCGAGATCGCCTGGCTCATCTCGTTGTGATCGACGAGCACGAGGTTGGTGCGGACGGACTTGAGCAGATCGGTCTTGCTGAAGAGGCCCTGCAGGCGGCCTTCGTCGTCGAGCACCGCGTAGGCGAGGTTGTTGTGCGCGCCGATCTTGCGCCGGACATCGGCCAGGCGCTCGTCCGCGCCGAAGGAGACGATGTTCTTGTCGATCATGTGATCGACGAGCGAGGCGGTGCGGATGATCCAGGCGGACGTGGCCGAATCGTACGGGCTCACGATCAGGCTGACACCCTTCTCGCGCGCCTGCTCCAGCACCTCGGGATCGACCTCGAGATTGCCCGTGATCACGAGCAGCCGCACGCCGATCTGGATGGAGCGCTGCTGGATGTCCCAGCGGTCGCCGACCACGATGATCGTCTCGCCCGCGGGGATCGCCTCCGCGTCGGCGTTGCGGCCGAACGAGCGGATGTCCATCGCGCCAATCTTGACGTAGAGATCCTCGAAGGTGTCCCCATCGCGCAGATAGAGGACCTTCGCCTTGAGCGCGCGCACGACGGAGCCGATGCTGGAAAACACGTGCCGCATCTCGCGCGGATCCTTGATCTTCGGGATGAAGTAACCGCCAAGCTGGAAGACGGAGATGAAACCGAGCACGCGCTCGTCCTCATCGACCAGCGGAAGGCTGCGGATGTCGTGACGATCGATCAGCTCGAGGCACTCGGCGCAGGTCGCGCCGCGCTCGGCCTTGATCACGTCGCCGATCATGATGTCACGCCGCGCGTGCGCGACATCATGAT
>CAZFCY010000006.1:0-36299 GCA_964517665.1 uncultured Opitutaceae bacterium
GTCCGCGCCGTCCGCGACGGCCGCCCTCACCTCGCCGAGGCGCGTGCGCAGCGGAGCCTGGCCGGAGGGAAACGCGGTGGCGACGGACGCGACGCGCACGGGCGTGGCCGGCCCGAGCGCGCGCCGCGCGTGCCGGACCATCGATGGGTACACGCAGACCGCGCCGACCGGCGGCACGCCGGGATCATCGTCGGGACGCGCCGCCTTGCGACAGAGCGAGGCGACCTTTCCGGGCGTGTCCTTGCCCTCGAGGGTGGTGAGATCGACCATCGTCACCGCCGTCTTCAATCCCCAGATTTTGGAGGATTTCTTGATGCTGCGCGTGCCGTATTTGGCGACGCGTTCCTGGATGCCGACCTGGTCGACCGTGCCGATGTCGTCGAAGAGGCGAAGAAAGGGTCCGCGAGGGCTCATGTTCGGATGGGTTTAAACCGCGAAGGGACGCGAGCGAACACGCGTTCGGGCAGGCGGGCCGCCGCGCGATCGAAGCCATCCGGGACGCCGCCGGGGAGCGGCCGCCATGCGTTTTCCATGGCGCCGAGCAAGGCGGGCCGTGAGACGGTTGGCAAACCGAAGCGGGCCGGGAAACACAATCGACAGCCTCGCGTTTTGCCTTTTGCTCAGCGGCCATGATCCGCGGCTCCGGCCGGTTGCGCGCGGGTTTCGCCCCCATGAAAATCCTTATCCTCTCCACCAGCCTCAGCCCGCGGAGTCGCAGCCGCGCGCTGGCGCGCCGGGCCGATGAACATCTCTCCGGAGCGGGAGCGGAAACGTGTTTCATCGACCTGCAGGAGCTGGAGCTGCCGATGTGCGGGACGGAGGGCTGCTACGACCGCCCCGAGGTCGGGGAGTTGGAGGAGCGCATCCAGGAGGCGCGCGCGATCGTCGTCGCGTCTCCAATTTACAACTACGACGTCAACGCCGCCTGCAAGAACCTGATCGAACTCACGGGCGACGCCTGGGAGAACAAGATCGTCGGCTTCCTCTGCGCGGCCGGCGGGCACTCGAGCTACATGTCGGTCATGGGATTCGCAAACAGCCTCATGCTCGACTTCCGTTGCGTCATCGTCCCGCGCTTCGTCTACGCCACCGGCGGAGCCTTTCGCGAGGGCCTGATCGCCGATCCCGAAGTGGCCCGGCGCACGGAGGAGTTGTGCGAGGAGTTGATGCGCTTCGCCACCGCGCTCACGGGAGCGTGAGCGGAATGGGCGGAAGCGCCAGGCCCGATCGCCTCCGAGCGCGCGCTCAGTAGCCCGGGCCGAGGAGATCGACTTCGCCTTCCGGCCAGGGGTAGGGCGCGGGATAGATCATGATGTGGGGATTCCACCACGGATTGTCGCGCGTGCCATGGCCGGACGATTCGCCCTCGCGAGGCGGCTGCCAGCGGGAGTTGATGAATTTGTTTTCGACCGGGCGCGCCCCGAGCCTTGCGTAGAAATCCGGAATCCCTGTTTGGAAGAGCGAGACGGGATGGGCTCCATCGTCGACGCGCTTGAAGGCGGCGCGCGCGACATCGCGGCCCAGGCCGCGGCCGCGATGGTCGGGATCCGAGCAGACGGCGGCGAGCGCGCCGACGCGGAGCGGGCCGGCGCTCGTCTGGATCTCGCGCGGAAAGAGCAGGGCGTGCGCGAGCGCGCGGCCGCCCTCGAAGACGACAAACGTGTCGTGGCCGGGCTTGTCTCCAAGTTCTGAATGCCACCGGGCGTGATCCTCCTCCGTGACATCGGGGAGGGCGAAGGCCCGCGCGATCAGGCTCGCGATCGCGCGGATCTGGCGGTCCGAAAGCTCCGCGGCCGCGAGTTCGACGACGGTGTTTGCCATGAGCGTATTTGGATTCTGGATACAGATCCCCGGGGCGGGGTCACGACCGCGGCCATTCCGCCGCGAAACGCCGGGCGAGTTCGCAGTGCATCTCGATCGCGAGCGGAAGGATGTCGTCGTTGTAGTCGAACCGCGGGTGGTGCAGAAACGGCACGGCCGCGCGGTCCGCCGGGCGCGAGCCGAGAAAGTAGAAGGCCCCGGGGCGCGCGAGCTGGTAGAAGGAGAAATCCTCGGCGGTGAGGACCGGACCGTAGTCGGGAAGGACGCGCTTCGCATGCGTGAGCTTCCCCGCCACCCGCGCGACGTAGCGCGAGGCCGCGTCGTCGTTGTCGACCACCGGGTAGCCGGGCACGAGAGTGACTTCGGCCGTGGCGCCGTGCGCGGCGGCGATGCCCGCGGCCAGCGCCTCGAGGCGCCGGGGCGCCTTTTGCAGCACGGGGAGGGAAAGGGAGCGGATGGTGCCGTCGAGCCGGGCGCTGTCGGGGATGATGTTCACGGCGGAGCCCGCGTGAAACTGTCCGAACGTGATCACGAGCACGTCCGTCGGATTGGCTTCGCGCGACACGATCGACTGCGCGGCGTTCACGATCTGCGCGCCGATCGCGATCGGATCGATCGTGTGATGAGGCATGGCCGCATGGCCGCCGCGACCGCGAATCGTGAGGTGAAAATCCAGCGAGCCGCCCATGAACGCTCCGCTGCGCAGGGCCACGTCGCCGAAGGCCATGTCGGGCGCCGGCCAGTTGTGCGCGCCGAAGACCGCCTCCACGCGCGGATCCTCGAGCGCGCCCTCCTCCACCATGCGCCGTCCGCCGAAGCCGCCCTCCTCGGCGGGTTGAAAGAGAAACTTCACCGGGCCCTTCAACTCGTCGCGCAGGCGCGAGAGCACGATCGCGGCCCCGAGGAGCGCGGCGGTGTGGCCGTCGTGCCCGCACGCGTGCATGCAGCCCGGGCGCGTGGAGGCGTGATCGGCGCCGGTCTCCTCGGTGATCGCGAGCGCGTCCATGTCGGCCCGCAAGGCGACGCACGGCCCGGGCTTGTCCGCGTCGAGGGTCGCGACGATGCCGGTGACGGCCACGCCGGCGCGGACGGAAAACCCCGGCAGCGTTTCCAGCGCGGCCGCGACCTTTCCCGATGTGACCACCTCCTCGAAACCAAGCTCGGGATGCGCGTGCAGTTCGCGCCTGAGCAGGCGCATCCGGGGCAGCACATCGTTGATCAGCGGCTCGAGGTCGGACATGGGAACAGGAAACAGGAGTCAGGGGACAGGGGACAGAGATCAGGGGTCCGAGTCAAAGGTGGACATGGTCCGACTTTCGACCTCTGCCTCCCGTCTCCTGTCCCCTGACTCCTGTCTTTCAGCCTTCCACTTTCCACTTTCGACGGCTTCGGCTAGGTTGATCGCGATGGCCATGCACCGAAACCGTCTGGCGGACGAGTCCTCGCCCTATCTTCTGCAGCACGCGGACAATCCCGTGAACTGGCAGCCGTGGGGCGACGAGGCCTTTGCGCGCGCCAGGGCCGAGGACAAGCCGGTGTTTCTCTCCATCGGCTACTCGACGTGTCACTGGTGCCACGTCATGGCGCACGAGTCCTTCGAGAACGAGGAACTCGCCGCGCTGCTCAACGAGCATTTCGTCTCGATCAAGCTCGATCGCGAGGAGCGCCCCGACGTCGATCGCGTTTACATGACCTTCGTGCAGGCCACGACCGGGAGCGGCGGCTGGCCGATGAGCGTGTGGCTGACTCCGGACCGGCTGCCGTTTTATGGCGGCACGTATTTTCCGCCCGAGGATCGCTGGGGCCGGCCGGGTTTCGGCACGGTGCTGCGCGCGCTGGCGAAAACCTGGCGCGAGGATCGCGACCGCGTGCTGCGTCAGGGCGCGCATGCGTTTCAGGTCCTGCAACAGTTCGCCGGGCATTCCGTCCCCGGCAGGGGCGGGCTCGATCCATCGGCGATCGGGAAGGGCCTCGATTTCTTCCGGGAGAGCTTCGATGAAACCTGGGGCGGCTTCGGCGGCGCGCCGAAGTTTCCGCGCCCGGCCGTGCTCCAGTTTCTCTGGCGCGCGCATGCGATGAAGGGCGGGGGCGACGACGCGCGGCGGATGGCGGAGGCGACGCTGCGCAAGATGATCGCCGGCGGCATCAACGACCACGTCGGCGGCGGGTTTCACCGCTACGCCGTCGATGCGACGTGGCACATCCCGCATTTCGAGAAGATGCTCTACGACCAGGGGCAGATCGTGTGCGCGCTGGTCGAGGCCTGGCAGGCGACGGGCGATCCTGTATTCGAAAACTCGATACGCGACACGCTCGCCTACGCGCGGCGCGACCTCGCCTCGCCCGGCGGGGCGTTCTATTCCGCGGAGGACGCCGACAGCATCCGGCCGGGAAGCGACGGCGGCGAGCGCGGCGAAGGCGCGTTCTACACGTGGAGGGCGGCGGAGCTGCGCGACATCCTCGGCGACCAGCGCATGGCGGTCTTCGGCCCGCGCTACGGCGTCGAGGAAAACGGCAACGCGCCCGAGGGCGCGGATCCGCACGGGGAGTTCAACGGGCTGAACACCCTCGTCGAGCGCCTCAGCCTCGCGGATGCGGCCGCGGCGGCGAGGATGGGCGCGCGGGAGGCGGAGGCGCTGCTCGCGGAGTGTCGCGCCGCGCTCTTCGCCGCGCGCGAGAAACGCCCGCGCCCGCACCGCGACGAGAAGGTGCTGACGGCGTGGAACGGCCTCATGATCTCGGCCTTCGCCCGCGCCTCGGCGGCGCTGGGCGACGCGCAGCTGCTCTCGCCCGCCGCGCGGGCCGCCGGCTTCATCCGCGAGCGTATGTGGAATGTGGATACAGGCGCGCTCCTCCGCGGCCACACCGCCGGCCGGCCGGGCGGCGGGGGCTTTGCGGAGGATTACGCCTTTCTCGCGCAGGGCCTGCTCGATCTCTACGAGGCGTCGTTCGACACGCAATGGCTGGAGTGGGCGGCGCAATTGCAGGACGCGATGGACCGGCTGTTCTTCGATGAGGACGGAGGCGGATACTTTTCGTCGTCCGGCCGCGATCCCGGCGTGCTCGTGCGCATGAAGGAGGACCACGACGGAGCCGAGCCCGCGCCGGGTTCGGTCGCGGCGATGAACCTGATCCGGCTCGGCCGGATCTTCGGCGATGACCAGCGGCTCGATCGCGCGCGGCGCACGCTCGAGGCGTCCTCGGGCACGTGGGAGCGCGCGCCGCAATCGTTGCCGGCCATGCTCGCGGCGCTCGCCGACTGGTTGCGCCCGCCGTGCCAGATCGTGCTCGCGGGCGCGCCGGGCGCGCCCGATTTCAAGGCTCTGGAGACGGTCGTGCGCCGCCGCCTGCTTCCGGGGGTCATCCTGCTCGCCATCGGCGACGACGCGAGCCGGGCGTGGCTCGGGTCGCGCGCGCCGTGGTTGAACGACATGCGGCCGGTCGATGGCCGCGCCGCGGCCTACGTGTGCGACAACTTCGCCTGCCAGCTCCCGATCACGGACCCGGCCGCGCTCGAGCAAATGCTCGATGCGCGGAATGTGCGCAAAGGGTAACGAAGGCAGCAAAGGAGGAGCGACTGAGCGGAAGGGTTTTCGCCTGCGCCTGTAGGCCGCCAGCTCGCTGGCGCTCTGGCGAACCGATGCGGGGAAGCGTCTGCAAGCAGACGGCCTACAGCAACGATCTCCGAAGGTTGGCGTGATGTTCCCGGAGGGCGCGTCTCCCGACGCGCCGCGACGGTCAAGCGGTAGGAGCGGCCCTGCGCGGGGGCTGTTGCGATCTCTGGTGGACGCGCAGATCCCTGTGCGCGTGATGGCCAACGCGGGCAGGGACGCCCGCGCCCGCCTGCGAACCGATAAAGCACTGCTCCTGCGCTTACGCTCTTAAACCTTATCCCTTCCCTACGGCGAGAGGCGCTCGATTTTCCATTCGTTGTTCGCCGCGCGCGTGTAGCGCAGGCGGTCGTGCAGGCGGCTGGGGCGGCCCTGCCAGAATTCGATCGTCTCCGGAAGCACGCGGTAGCCGCCCCAGTGCGGCGGCACGGGCACGGTCCTGCCGCGGTGGGTTGTCATGAGTTCCTGGATACGCTTTTCCAGCTCCCCGCGATCCGCGAGCACCTCGCTCTGGCGCGAGGCCCAGGCGCCGAGCTGGCTGGCGATGGGCCGGGTGTGAAAGTAGGCCTCGGTCTCCTCGCGCGAAACATGCGCGACGGCGCCTCGCACCTCGACCTGGCGCTCCAGCGGCAGCCACTGGAAGAGCAGCGCCACGCGCGGGTTCTGGGCGAGGTGGCGGCCCTTGCGGCTCTCGTGATTGGTGAAGAAGACAAACCCGCGTTCGTCGAAGCCCTTGAGCAGGACCGTGCGCGCGGAGGGGTGGCCCGCCGCGTCCACCGTGGCGAGGGTCATGGCGTTGGGCTCGAGCACGCGCGCCGCGATCGCTTCATCGATCCATTTCTGAAACTGCCTCACCGCGTCGCGATCCGCCTTCGTCTCCGTCAGTTCCGCGAGTTTGTAGTCGCGCCGCAGGTCGGCGACCCTCGCGCCGGAGCCCTTGAACAGTTTCCAGAGCGGCAGCGCGAGCGGGATGTAGAAGAGATACGAGGCGAGCCGGCTGCGCGTGCGGGGTTGCATCGCGTCAACGAGCCTCCGGGCGGCTGAAGGTCTGGGTCCTGTCGAGCATACCCCTTGACTCCAGCACAGCCCGCTGCCGCCATCAATCGCCATGTCCGATCCGCTCAGGGCTGCCGTTGCCGCGGGCAGCGCCGACCTTGTTCAACTTGCCTCCGCGCTCGTCCGCATCCCGACGGTCAATCCGCCCGGCGAGCACTATCTGGCTTGCGCGCGTGTTCTCGCGCGGATGGCGCGCGCGGCGGGCTTGAAAACCCGCGTGGTCGGGGTCCCGCACGACGAGGTCGTGAAACTTCTGCCGGGCGCGCGCGCGCATCGCCGCGCGATCGTCCTCGGGCGTTGGGATGTCGGCGCGGCGCGCACCGTGCACTTCAACGCCCACTACGACGTCGTGCCTGCGGCGGCCGCGGGCTGGAAGTTCGGGCCGTTCGAGCCGCGCGTGGACGCGGGCTGGCTGCACGGGCGCGGATCGGCCGACATGAAGGGATCGATCGCCTCGCTGCTTCACGCGATCGCGACGTTGCGCAAGCTCGGCCTCGAGCCCGGGGTCAACATCGAGGTTTCATTCACGCCGGACGAGGAAACCGACAGCGCCTTCGGCGCGGCGTGGGTCGTGCGGAGGAAGTTGATCCACGCCGACTACGTCGTCATCTGCGAAGGCGGCGAGGGCGCGCATGTCGGTTGCGGGCACAACGGCGTGCTCTGGTTCGAGATCGACGTGCACGGCAGGGCGGCGCACGGCTCGACTCCGCAGCGCGGGTTGAACGCGGTCGAGCAGATGAGCGCGCTCGTGCTCGAGTTTCGGAGATACGCGGCCGGCCTCGCGCAAAGGAAGTTCCGCAATCCCGATGGGCGGGTCCGGCATGCCACGATCAACCTCGGCGGCGTCGCCGCCACGCACGCCGGAGGCAAGATCAACACCGTGCCCGCGGGCGTGACGTTCACGGTGGATCGCCGCGTGTTGCCGAACGAAAACCTGGCCGAGGCCGAACGGCATTTTCGCGCCTTCGTGCGCGACGCGCGCCGGCGGATCCCGCGCCTGCGCGTCACGGTGCGCAAGATCACGCAGCACACGTCCACTTTCAGCGACCCGCGCGCGCCCTTCCCGCGGGCGTTTGCCGCGGCGCTCACCCGCGTGCGCGGAGGCCGGGCGCGCTTCACCGTCTCGAGCGGTTTCAACGATTCGCACTTCTTCGCCGGCGAGGGCGGTCTCCCGACCATCGGCTGGGGGCCGGGCGGGGAGAACTGCCACGGCGCCGACGAGCGGGTGCGCGTGAAGGAACTCGTGACCGCCGCGCAGGTGTACGCCGAGTTTCTCCGCGGTTTCGCGGGGTCGTAGCGGTTCCTTGAAGCGCGTCGCCGACGCTACGCCGCGCGCGCCACGGGCCGGCCGAAAACAAGAAACAACGCCGCCGTCGCGATCGGGAAGGTCGCAAAATACGCCGCCGCGGGAAACCCGAGCGCGGTCGGCAGATAGCCGAGCCCGGCCGCCAGCAGCATGACCGGGATGGCGTAGCCCAACTGCGTCGTGGTGTGGTCGAGATGATCGCAACCGCTCGCGAGCGACGAGAGCACGGTCGTGTCGCTGATCGGGCTGCAATGATCGCCGAAGATCGCGCCGTCGAGCACCGCGGCGCACGTCAGCCAGAAGATCACGCGGTTGCCTTCCTCGTAGGCGCCGAGCGCGTGCGCGAGCGGAAGCAGCACGGGGATGAGCATGGCCATCGTGCCCCAGCTCGTTCCCAGCGCGAACGACATGGCCGCGCCGATGAAAAACGCGCCGACCGGCAGCCAGGTGAGCGGCAGCCGGTCGCCCAGCAGCGCGACGAGGTAGGTGTCCGTATGCAGAAAGTCGGTGCAAAGCGACTTCATGCTCCACGCCATGACGAGGATGAAGAGGGCCATCCGGAGCATCGGAAACGAGCCCAGCCATGCGCGCGCCGATTCGCGGAGCGTCAGGATTCCCTGCGCCTTCGCCATCACGATGGCCACGAGGCTCCCCGCCAGGGCGGCCACGAACAGCACGCCCATCGCGCCCGAATCGGACGCGCTCACCGCGCCGAACGCCGCGCGCCACGACGCCGCGCTGACGAAGGAGAACGCGCCGCCGCCGGCCAGCACCATGCCTCGCCCGAGCCAGACGATGCCTCCGACCGTGCCGAGGATCACGACGGCGAGAGGCGCCGCGGCATTGTGCCAGCGCTGCGGCGCGCCCTCGACGGGTTGCATCGCCTCCGTGGCGCGGCCGGAGAGCGGGCGCGCGGTGTCCGCGATCACCTTGCCCTCGATCGCCGCGCGCTGTTCCGCGCGCAGCATCGGCCCGAAGTCGCGGTGCAGCGCGGCGTTGATCGCGACGAAGACCAGCGTGCCGATGCAATAAAAACGCATCGGCAGCGCGGCGAGGAAGATGCCGAAACCGTCCTCGGCGACTCCGAGCCCATCCACCGCCTGGCCGAAGAGAAACACCTCGAACGCGATCCAGGTCGAGATCAGGGCGAGGCCGGCCACCGGCGCGCTCGTGGAATCGACGATGTAGGCGAGCTTCTCGCGCGAGATGCGAAAGCGATCGAAGAGCGAGCGCATGGTCGTGCCGACGACGATCGTGTTCGAGTAGTCGTCGAAAAACACCACAAGCCCCGCGAGCATGGCGGCGAGCTTGGCCGAGCGCGGGCCGCGGGCCACGCGCGTGAGCTGCGCCACGAGCCCCTGCACGCCGCCGCTGCGGCTGATGACGTGAACGAGGCCGACGAGCGAGAAAAGGAAGCCGAAGATCGCGAGGCTGAAGTTCGCCGTGAGGTTTTCCCAGACGAGATCGATGGCCGCGCGCGGCAGGAACACCCACGGCAGCGGCCCGAAGGCGAGCGCGGCGCCGAGGAGAAACGCCGCCACCAGCGCCGTCACGAGATGACGGAAACACAGCGCGATCACCACCGCCACGATGGGCGGAAGCAGGGAGGTCCAATGCCCGATCGCGCGATCGCCGAGGCCGTCGATTCGCGCGGCCGGCAGCAGCGCGAGCGCGACACAGGTGAGCGCGAGCGAGGCGATGGCAAGGAGCCAGCGCCGCGGCTGCAGCCAGGGATTCGCGGCCGGGACCGAATCGGAAGGTGTCACCGAAGAAAACAACGACAACGAACCCGCGCGGATGCAATGGCCGGTGGCGGCATGTCCGCGATGCGTCGAAAGATCCCGCATCGCGCGTGCAATTCCCCGGGGGCGGCGCTACGGTCGCGCGGTGCTTTCGAAGGCGCGCTTTCATTCGTTGCTCAAGTTCACCCGCAAGAAAGAGCGGGCGGAGGCGGGCCTGTTTTTTGTCGAGGGCTGGCGCTGGCTGGAGGAGGCGCTCGATCTTCCGGAGCCGGCGGAGTGCGTGCTCGTCGTCGCCGGGGCGTCGCGCTCGGCCGCGGAGGCGGGATTGCTGGCGCGCGCGCGGGCGACGGCGAAGGAGTTTAGCGAAGTCTCCGCGGAGCAGCTTGCGCGGCTCACGGAAAACGTTCACCCGCCGGGCGTGGCGGCGCTGGTGCGCTGGAAGGCGCGGCGGGTGGATGAACTCGGCGCGACCCTGCCGCTCGCGGGCCCATCGCTCGTCCTCGCGCTCGACGCGGTGGGCGATCCGGGAAATGCCGGCGCGATCGTGCGCACGGCGGACTGGTTTGGAGCCGCGGGGGTGATCTTCGGCGCCGGCTCGGTGGAGCCGACGAATCCCAAGGCGGCGCGCGCGACGATGGGTTCTCTTTTCCACCTTCCGATCGCGCTCGCGGGTGAGCTGCCGCCGACGCTGGAAAGGCTGCGGCTGGCGGGGTTTTCAGCCGTCGGCGCCGCGTTGGAAGGCGACGATATGCGCGCGTTTGCCTGGCCGGAGCGCTGCGCGCTGGTCGTCGGAAACGAGGCCGGCGGCATCCAGCCTTCCGTCGCGGCATCGCTCGACCGGACGGTGCGCATTCCCTCCTTCGGCCGGGCCGAATCGCTCAACGTGGCGGTCGCTTCGGCCCTGTTGACGGCCGATTGGCGCCGGAGTTTTCCGCCGCCGGCGTGATCGCAACCGGAGCGGGGCCGGGGAAAACCACCCGCCCGCGCGGCGCCAGCGGCCGCCGCGCATGATTTTTTGCGGTCCGAAGACAAAACCTGCGGGCGGCGGCGCTTTCCCTCATGTTTCCCGGCATTCGTCGCGGATGATCTTCCACGCATGAGCGGCATCTCACCCAACGGCGCCTGGCAGGGCTGGTTCGACATCCATGGTCGAAAGCTCCTCCTTTTCGCGCGCCAGTGGGCGGTGAGCGCGACCGATGCCGAAGACATCGTGCAGGAGGCGTTTGTGCGCTTCTGGCGGTCGCCGTGGCGGAACGAGGCGGACGCGCGCGCGCAGCTCTTCGCCATGGTCCGGCGCGCCGGCCTCGATCTCGCGCGCCGCCGCTCGCGCCGGGAGAAACGCGAGCAGGTCGCGTTTCTCGACGGCGAGCGCGTCGCCTGGTTTTCGCCCGAGAGCTTTTGCGATGCGCGCGAGGGCGAAATCCAGTCCGCGCTCGCGCGCCTCGCTTCCGAGCAGCGCGAGGTCGTCGTGCTGAAGATTTGGGGCGAGCTGACCTTCGAACAGATCGGGCGTTCGCTCGACATCTCACCCAACACCGCGGCCTCGCGCTACCGCTACGCCCTCGAGGCGCTCCGCCGAACCCTTGCCCCTGCCACATCATGAACGACTTCGACCACGATGCATTCGAACAGGAACTCAGGAAGGCCCGCCCCGCGCCGGCTTCCGAACGGCTGCGCGAGGCCATCGCCTCCGCGCTCGACGCGCCGCCACCGCCGCCGCCGTCCGTACCCACAAAACTGATACACATTTCGCTTTGGACATCGTGGGGCGTTGCCGTGGCGGCCGCGGCGGTTGCGATGGCCGTCGTGCTGCGCGAGGACCATCCGCGCCGGTCGCCGCTGCCGCGGACGGCGCCGCATGCCGCTGCGACGCCGGAGGATGCCGGAGCCCTTCGCGTCGTGCCGGCAGGCTCCGCCGGCTATCTCTACCGCGCGCGCGACGAGGGCGTGGTCATGCTCGAAAACGGAGCGCCTGCCCGGCGGGTGCGATATGAGTTTCTGGACACATTCGAGCTGCTCGCGCCCGGGGGCGGCGGCCGGGTCAATGTCACTTATCCGCGCGAGGAGATTCGCGTCGTTCCCATCCGCACCTTCTGAAACCGCAATCAACCCAACCCATGAACAAGTCATCCTTCCTTCCGTTCGGCGCGGTCGTCATCGCGGCCGTTCTTTCCTCGCCCGCGGTTCGCGCGGCCGGCAGCAGCAGCAGCTCCAGCAGCAACTCCGCGTCCACCGACGTCCATTTCCGGCATGGCGGGCGAACCCTCGTCGCGTCGCGCGTCGAAGCGGGCGGCCTCCCGCCGGCGCTCGAAATGGAGCGGGTGACATTTCTCGGCATCAGCGCGCAGGAAATTCCCGACGTGCTCGCGGCCCAACTGCAGTTGCCCGAGGGCCAGGGGCTCGTGGTCAGCTTCGTCCAGCCCGACAGCCCGGCCGCCGAGGCGGGGTTGCGGAAGCACGACGTGGTCACGCGGCTCGATGATCAGATCCTCATCGACGGGCGCCAGTTGTCCGTGCTCGTGCGCGGTCGCGAGGAGGGCGACTCGGTCACGATCACCCGCCTGCGCGCCGGGAAGGAGGCGAAGGTCACGGCGACGCTCGTGAAACGCGAGATGCCGGTTGCGCGCGTCTTCGAACTGCGTCAGGGCGGTCCCGGGTCGCGCGTGTTCCAGACGGTTCCGTATCCGGCCGGTGAATACGATCGCCTCTTCCGATTCGAGGCCTCGGCGGTTCCGATGGCGGGCGCGATCGCGTCCGGAGTCGCGATCTTCCGGCCGAAGACCAACGTCGTTTACACCGGCGACGACGGCGTCAGCCTCGAGCTGCTCGCGGATGAAAACGGACAGACCTTGAAGGCGCGCGACGCCGGGGGGGAGGTCATCTTCGACGGTCCGGTCACGACGAAGGAGGAACGCGAGGCGCTTCCGGATGACTTGCGCGCGCGGCTCGAAAAGCTCGAGAGCATGCAGATCGAGAGGCCGCCCGCGCCCCCGGCTCCGCCGATGCCGCCGTCCTTTCCGGCGCGCCCGGGGACGATCGAGTTCCGGCCGGAGGCGCGCGGCGAGGTCACCACGCGGGAGGGCGGCGGGTCGTTTCGCGCCTCAATTCCCGATACACCGACGGCCTTCGCGCTCTGAGAGCGGCGGGCGCGCGGCGCTATGCGCGTGTCGCCGCCGGCGCAAAGGCGACGAACTCGCGCTCGAGCGCGCCATCGGCATGCGCGGCGCAAAGCAGGTAACCCTCGTCCGTCGTGCCGTCGTGCGGCCCGCGCACGCGGGAGCAGCAGGTGTTTGTCGTGAGAAGAGCGCTGCCGCGCGCCCGCTCCGTCCGCGCGTGATAGTGGCCGGAAAAAACGTGCCGCAGATTGAGCCCGTCGAAGCGGGCGAGGATCTCGCCGGCGCTGAGCGACGCCATGCGCGCGTCTTCGGCCATCGGGAAGTGCGTGAACAGGACGGTGGGCGCCCCGGGATCGAGCGCCGGCACGACGGTGTCGAGAAACGCTTCCGCGTCGCGGCCGATGCGCGTGTCGCGCCACTTGTTGCCGTCCGTCGTGTCGAGCCCGACGAACTGCCAGCCGCCGTGCGTGAAGGTGTAGTTGAGCTTGTCGGGAAACACGCTGGCGTAGATCCCGGTGTCCTCGCCGATGTCGCAATCGTGGTTGCCCGGCACGGGATGAATCGGCGCGCGCAGGGACGCGAACGCGTCGCGCACGGCCAGCAGGCTTTCGCGGCTGCCCTGGTCGGCCAGGTCGCCGACGATCAGGCAGAAATCGATCGGCGCATGCGCGCGCATCCGCGCGACGAGCGCCTCGAGAAACGCCGTGCATTCAGGCGTGGCGTGGTGCAGGTCGTTGACGACGAGAAACCGGAAACTTTTCACGGTGGAGGCGGAAAACGGGTCGGAGTTGGACGCCGCCGCGGCCGCTTGCGCGCGGAGAACGCCGCCGGCGGCGAGGGAAAGCGAAAGCGTGCG
This sequence comes from uncultured Opitutaceae bacterium, assembly GCA_964517665.1. Classification (GTDB taxonomy): domain Bacteria; phylum Verrucomicrobiota; class Verrucomicrobiia; order Opitutales; family Opitutaceae; genus Congregicoccus. The sequence continues at coordinate 13,509 of CAZFCY010000006.1, forward strand.
GATGAACGAGCGCCGCGACGAGGAAGCCGCCGGCGCGGGCCGGGCTGGCGGGCGCATGCGACGAACGCTGGCCGGGAATCGCGCGCGAGTAAAAATGAAAACGGGCCGCGCGAAGTGAAGATCCTCGAGCGCTTCGCGCGAGAATTCCCTCGGTTTGTCCAGGCTGATTCGTTTGCCTTGGCGCCGTGGCCAACATGTCGATCGCAGCCGCCCGAAAGACCCGCAAAAAACGGGATCCCGCCAAGCGCTTCGTGCGCGATCTGCTCGATTTTCGAGGCTTCGGCCGGGCGAGTGTCACGACCGATTTGCGCGCCGCGGGCGGGGCGATCGTGCCGGTGGTGGTGAACGAATTCTGGACCGCCAAACAACGCGCGGGGCACAGCCTGCACGAGGTGTCCTACCGCGCCTGTTTCAAGCCGGCGCTGCCGCGGTTTTTCATCGAGCGGCTGACTGCGCCGGGCGACCTCGTTTACGATCCGTTCATGGGACGGGGCACGACGCTGGTCGAGGCGATGCTCCTCGGAAGACGCGCGGCCGGCTGCGATGTCAATCCGGTTGCCCGCGTCCTCGTCGAGCCGCGGATGCGCCCGCCGGCGTTGGAGACCGTGCAGGAGCGGCTGGACGCGCTCGTCCTCGACTGGGCGGGCGAGGTCTGGACCGGGCTGGAGGTCTTCTACCACCCGCAAACCCTGCGCGAGATCACGGCGCTGCGGGATTATTTCATCCAGCGCGAAAAATCCGGCTCGATCGACGACATCGATCGCTGGCTGCGCATGGTCGCCGTCAACCGGCTCACGGGGCACTCGCCGGGTTTCTTTTCCGTTTACACGCTGCCTCCGAACCAGGCGGTGACGATCGAGTCGCAGCGGCGGATCAACCGCCAGCGCGAACAGCAACCGGACTATCGCGATGTGCGCGCGCTGCTCGCGAAGAAGTCACGGCAGTTGCTGAAGGACGCCATTCCGGACGCGGCGCGCGGACTGCCGGAGCCCTTTTTCATGCAGGTCTCGAGCGACGCGACGCCGGCGTTGGCGGATGCCAGCGTGGATCTCGCGGTGACCTCGCCGCCGTTTCTCGACGTCGTGGATTACACGACCGACAACTGGCTGCGCGGCTGGTTTTGCGGGATCGACACGCGCGAAATCCCGATGTGGCAGTTGCGCCGGCTCGAGGACTGGTCGGCCGCGATGGCGCGCGTGTTCCGCGAGTTGCGCCGCGTGATCAAGCCGGGCGGCTGGCTCGCCTTCGAGGTCGGCGAGATCCGCGGCGGCGCGGTTCGCCTCGAAGAAACCATCTTCACCGTCGGCGCCGGGGCCGGGTTCGAGCCGGTCGCCGTCATGATCAACGACCAGGACTTCACCAAGACGGCCAACTGCTGGGGCGTCACCAACGCCACCAAGGGCACCAACACCAACCGCATCGTCGTCTTCCGCCGCCCCGCCTGACGCCCCCGCCCCGGTCATGGGTCTCCCCAAGGCCGGATTTTTGTAACGTACGTTACAGGATCGTGGCTTTTGTGGCGGGGGTTATTGCTTGCGGATGAGGGCGTCGATGCTGATCCGGCCGGCTCCGATCACGGCGAAGAGGAGAAATACGGCGGAGTAAATGAGCGGCAGCTCCTGGCGCGAAAACGGGTCGTCGCCGTGTTGCAGGAATGCCGCCACCAGCATCGTGCACATGATGACGAACGCGGACGGCCGCGTCAGCAGCCCCGCCGCGACGAGAACCCCGCCCACGAGTTCGGACAGCGCCGCCATCCATGCGAAGACGATCGGGATCGGAAAACCAAGGTCGCCGACGCCGTCGATAAAGGAGTCCGACGGCGGCATTTTTTTCATGCCATGGCCGAGCGCGAGGCTCAATCCGGCGAGAACCCGAAGGATCGCCAGCGTCAGGTTTACCGGCAGGCCCGAAAGAGACAGGCCGCCAAAAGCGAGAGCATGCTTTTGCATCGCGTGGAGGGTGTGTGTGTTTGCCTTTTTGGCGAGTGCCGGACGAATTTCTTCCGCCGGTCGAGCGGGCGCGGGCGATCGTTCCGTGGCGACGCGGGAAAGTGTCGGCGACCAAAGCCGGAATTTTGTCGCGTACGTTACAGTTTTTTGGCCCGGGGGATGGTTTCGGGGTGGCGTTGGAGTTTTTCTCGCAGAGTCAGGCGGGAGAGGCCGAGCCAGCGGGCGGCTTTGCTTTTGTTTCCTCCGGCCATGCGCATCGCCTGCCGGAGGAGTTCGGCTTCGGCGAATTGCACCGTGGCGGCATGAGCGTCTCCCGATTCGCGACGGATCGAATCGCGGAGGAAGCCGAGGACCACGCTTTCAAACGAATGATCGGCGCCGGGCGCGGGGTGTGGCAGCGCGTCGGAAAGCGCCTCCTCGATGAACGCGGCCGAGAGATCGAAGCCGCGGGTCGCGATCAGGGCGCGGCGGACGACGTTCTCGAGTTCACGCACGTTTCCCGGCCAGGTGTGGCGCGTCAGCCGTTCGACGGCGTCCTCGCGCAAGGCCGGCGCGGGCGCGCCCTGCCGCGCGGCGGCGCGGACGATGAAATGGCGGGCGAGCAGCGGCACATCGTCGATGCGATCGCGCAGCGGCGGCACGCGGATCTGGACGGTGCTCAGCCGGTAGAAAAGATCCTCGCGAAAGGCGCCGGCGGCGATCGCCTCCTCGAGGTTGGAGTGCGTGGCCGCGAGCACGCGGACGTCGATCGGGATCGATTCGCGGCCGCCCACGCGCTGGATGACACGCTCTTGCAGGACGCGCAGCAGCCGCACCTGCGTGGCGGGGCTGACGTCGCCGATCTCGTCGAGAAAGAGCACGCCGCCCTCCGCTTGTTGGAAGAGGCCGACGCGGCGCGCGTCGGCGCCGGTGAACGCGCCCTTCTCGTGGCCGAAGAGTTCGCTTTCGAGGAGCGTATCCGGAATCGCCGCGCAATTGAGCGCGAGAAACGGGCCCCGCTCGCGGCCGCTGTGCCGCCAGATGGCGCGCGCGATCATTTCCTTGCCGGTCCCGGTCTCGCCGCGGATGAGGACCGTGACGTCCTGCGGCGCGACGCGGCCGATCTCCTTGAACACCTCCTGCATCGCGCGGCTGCGGCCGATGATCGATTGATCGACGGACGCCGGCGCGGGTGGCGCATCGTCGCCGGCGCCGGTTCGCGTTTGTTCGAGGGCGCGCGTGATGATCGCGAGCAGGTCGGGCACGGAGAACGGTTTCAAGAGGTAGTCGAACGCCCCGCGCTTGGTCGCCTCGATCGCGGTCTCGGCCGTGCCGTGCGCGGTGAGGAGGATCACGGGCAGGTCCTTGCGCTGTTCGTTGATGCGGCGCACGACCTCGAGTCCGCCGGTTCCGGGAAGGCGCATGTCGGTGAGGACGACGTCGTAGTCTCCCGCCGCGACACGCTCCAGGCCGAGATCGCCGGCCGGGGCGTGATCGACCTCGTGGCCCTCGGAGCGCAGGGCTTTCGCGAGCGATTCGGCGAGCGAGCGGTCGTCTTCGATCAGGAGCAGCCGGGGATGGGATTTCATGCGGATGGAAGGTGGATCGCAAACGTCGTGCCGCGCCCGGGGACGGAACGGCAATCGATGCGCCCGCCGTGTTTTTCGATCAGGCGCGCGGAGAGCGCGAGGCCGAGGCCGGTGCCGCTGGCCTTGGTGGTGAAGAAGGGATCGAACAACCGCGTCCGGATCCCGGGGGGGATGCCCGATCCGTCGTCCCGGACTTCGATGCGCACGCCGGTTTTGCCACGGCGGCGGCGCGGATCGTCGGCGAGCCGGGCGGCGAGGCGGATCGTGCCGGGACGGCCGGTCTCGGCGATGGCGTCGGCGGCGTTTTGCACGAGATTGAGCAACGCCTGTTTGATCTGATCGCGGTCGGCCGCGACCGGCGGGGTTTCGGCTTCGTCGATCCGGACCGTCACGCTGGAGCCGGCGAACTGCGGTTGCACCAGGTCGCGCACCTCGCGGAGGATCGCGAGCGGATCGAGCGCCTCGAGCCTCGGCTCGGGCGGTCGCGCGAAACGGAGGAAATCGCGCACGATGCGCTCGAGGCGGTCGATCTCGCTGTTGATCCGGGCGGCGTCCTCGCCGGCGTGGGCGTCGAGGGCCGGACTTTTGCGCAGGGTGAAGAGCCGGGCCTTGATCGCGGTGAGGGGATTGCGGATCTCGTGCGCGATCCCGGCGGCGAGTTCGCCGAGCGCGGCCAGTTTCTCCTGTTGCGCGAGCTGGCGCCGGCTTTCGGTCAGGCTGCGGCGAAGCGGCGCGATCGAATCCCGGTAGACGAGCCAGCTCATGCCCGAGCCGGCGCAAAGCATGAGGCCGAGCGCGGCGTAGGTGGACCACTGGAGTTGCGTGCTCTTGCGACCGGATTCCTCCAGCATTTGGTCGACCGTCGCCTGGTGCGCGTTGGCCAGCTCCATGCCGAGTTCCACGAGGGATTTGGAGCGGTCGGAAAGCTCCGTCACCTGCGCCTCGACCGCGTCCGAGACCGGAAACGGATCGCCGGTGTTGGCGAACGTCATGGCGGCGGCCGCATAACTGGCAAACTCGCGGTCGATGCGCTCGAGCAGGGCGATCTCCTTGGGGCTGCCGAGGTAGGCGCGTTGACCGCCAAGCCATTCGCGCAGGGCGATCAGGTCGGTCTGGAAGCGTTCCCACTCGATCGGATTGGCGCCGAGCTTGAACCGGAGCATGCGCGTGTCGAGCTGGTGCACGGCGTCGCTGAACTCGTGCCCGAGCCATGCGCTGACCCGGTGCACGCTTTGAAACCGGGAGCGCACGTTCGTGGACTGTTGCCAGGTGCGATGCGCCATCCACGCGATCGCGCCGAACATGACCAGCAGCATTCCCGTGAGGAATGCCATGCGCAGGGCAAACGTCGTGCGTCCGCCGATGGCAGAATTCTGGCCAGACATGGTCAGTTTCCGACCGCCGCCGGTGGGCATGCGTTCCATCGCGTTTCGCGCAAGCCCATGATGGACGGCAACTAACGGATCTTTTCGCCGCCTGGCACGCTCGCTGCAAGTCACTGCCCGCCGGACACTTCCGGGAGTGCCGGCTCCTTTCAGGACACAACCTCCCGGAACCACTCAAATCATTCAAAAATCTCCCATGAAGACATCCCGCAACCTTGCATCCACCCTCGTCATCGTCGGCGCGTGCGCGCTTCCGCTCATCGCCTTGTCCGGTTGCAATGACGAGACCGCGCCGCCCCCGGCGACCCAGACCCAGATTGGAGCCAGCGTGGTTCCGTTTTCGACACCGGTTCAGCAAACCGAGGCGCCAGCCGAGAGCCCGGTGCGGGTTCCGACGGAGTCGCCGCTCGTCTCGGGCGAGATTGCCTCGGTTTCCAGCGACACGCTGGTCGTCGAGAAATCCCAGACGGGCGAGGAGGCGAGCATCACGCTTACCAGGGACACCATCATCATGGTCGATGGGAAGTCCGCGGAAACCTCGGATCTGAAGGAAGGGCAGTTGGTCATCGCATCGACCGAGCGACAGGGAGCGGACGTCGTCGCGATAAGCGTATCGGCGAGATCCGCGACCGGGCGCACGACCGAGTGACCCGCTCAATTCCTCCTTTTGCCGGCCGGCTGTGAGGAGTGCGGGCGCCCCGTGCCCTCACAGCCGGTTTTTCTTTTTCGTGGGAGAACTGGCGCAGGTTGCGCAGGTGGTGGAATCCTCATCTCCAATGCCCGGGCCCAAAGTGCTTCTGGTCGATGACGATGCCGGTGTGCGCTCCGCCGTGGCGCGGGCTTTGCAGATTGAGGGCTTTCGCGTCAGCACCGTGGGCGAGGCGGCCGGAGTGCTCGACCTGGTCGAGAAGGAATGCCCGGACATCGTGCTGCTCGATCTGGGCCTGGGCGCGGCCAGCGGCTGGGATGTTTTCGAGGAGATCAGTCGCGGCCATCCGCTCATCCCGATCATCATCGTCTCGGCGCGCAGCGGGCAGTTCGAGATCGCCCGGCTCGCGGGCGTGGGCGCGTTTGTCGAAAAGCCGGTCGAGATTCCTCAACTGGCCGCGACCATGCGCCGGCTCCTCGCGGAAGACGCGAAAACGCGCCTGGCGCGCCTCGCCTTGCATTCGCCCGAGCCCCGCTTCATCCCGGGCCGGTCGGGCCGCTGGGGGTTTCCGAAATCGCGGCCCTGAGCTGAAGCGCGGGTCGGAGAAAATGCGGCCCCGCCTTCCACTTTGGCCGGCGCTTTCTGCGTTGGCATTGCGCGCGCGGCCTCCAACTTCGGGCCTCGAGCGATGCAAGAGTATCACCAACTGCTGCGCCTCGTGTTGGACAAGGGCCGGTTCAAGCCCGATCGCACCGGCACCGGCACGTATTCCGTTTTTGGAGCCCAGGCGCGGTTCGATCTGCGGGAGTCGTTTCCGCTCGTGACGACGAAGAAGCTGCACCTGCGCTCGATCATCCACGAGTTGCTCTGGTTCCTGCAGGGCGGGACGAACATCCGCTACCTCAAGGAAAACGGCGTCTCCATCTGGGACGAGTGGGCTGACGAGGAGGGCAACCTCGGCCGCGTTTACGGCGCGCAATGGCGCGACTGGCGCGCGCCGGACGGGCGTTCGATCGACCAGATCGCGCGGCTTCTCAGCGATCTGAAAACGAATCCGGACAGCCGGCGCCTCATCGTCTCCGCATGGAATCCCGGCGAGATCGACGGCATGGCGCTCCCGCCGTGCCATTCGTTGTTTCAATTCTTCGCGCTCGACGGCGAGCTGAGCTGCCAGCTCTACCAACGCAGCGCGGACCTCTTCCTCGGGGTGCCTTTCAACATCGCCTCGTACGCGCTGCTCACGCGCATGATCGCGCAAGTGTCCGGCCTGCGGCCGGGCGATTTCGTCCACACCTTCGGCGACCTGCACCTCTATGCGAACCACCTTGAGCAGGCGAAACTCCAGCTCACCCGCGAGCCGCGCCCGCGCCCGCGCCTGCGGCTCAATCCCGAGGTGAACGACCTTTTCGCCTTTCGCTTCGAGGACGTCGCGATCGAGGGCTACGATCCGCATCCCGTGATCAAGGCGCCCATCGCGGTGTGAACCCGGCTGAAGGGATGATTGCACAAAAGGAAACGAAGGGAACGAAGGTGACGCAAAGCCCCGGTCGTCCGCCGACGACGCGCAGTTTCACTTCCTCCTGTCGTGTGAGATCGAGATGCGGAATATCTCCCGGCATAAGCATGCCGCCCTTAGTTGTCTTCGTTGCCTTCTGCGCAATCTCCGGTCCGTTCGCCGCATGAGCGGGCTTCCGCAGAAACCGGCCGGCTTGCGCGTCGTCGCCATCGCCGCGATGGCGGAAAACCGGGCGATCGGAAACGCCAACACGCTTCCGTGGAATCTTCCCGAGGACATGAAATGGTTTCGCGAATCGACGCGCGGGAAGACGCTGCTCATGGGCCGCAAAACCTGCGAATCGATCGGGCGCGCGCTGCCCGGTCGCCGCACGCTCGTGCTCACGCGCTCGGCCACGCCGATTTTCGGGCTGGAGTTGGTCAACGACCTCGCCGCGGCCGCCCGCCTCGCCGCGGAGGGAGGCGCGGAAGAACTCTGGATCTGCGGTGGCGCGGAGGTTTATGCCCACACGCTTCCGTGGTGGGACGAGCTGCTGCTCACGCGCGTGAAACGCGCGGTCGAGGGCGACGCGTTTTTCCCCGGGTTCGAGCAACGCCTGCGGCTCGCCGGGATCGTCATGGAAACGCCGGAGATGCGCATCGAGCGGCACGTGGCCGAAATCCCGCGGTAGCCCGGCCCGGGAGGCCGGGACATCGGGCGTTCCCGATCAATAAATGCTCTTGCCACGCGCGCGGTGGCGGCGTGCGGTGGCGGCATGGGTTTCTTCGGAAAAACGGCGCGCTGGAGCCTCGCGAGCGTCGTCCTGCTCGCGGCAGGGCCGATCGGGTTTGCCCTTCCCAATGCGAACACGCCGATCGATCCGACCAGGCGCGCGCGCGTTTCGACGAGTGACGCCGCCCGTCCGTCCGCCACGACTTTTCAAGGCGATGGCGTCATCGGCGGGCGCGTGATCCGCATGTCGGAGATTCCGTTGCGTCCCGCCGCCGTGGGCGGCCAGCGCGCGCCCGTGCGCGTGGAGGAGTCGCGCGAGAAAAACCTCATCCGTGCCGAGACGCGCGAGTTTGCCGTCCGGCCGAAGGATCGCGACCGGCGCGATCGCGCGAGCGATCTGCCCGCTTCGATCCCGCGGCTGAGCAAGGATCAGTTTCAAAAGATCATCGCCGCCTACGAAGAAGGCCGGACGCCCGCCAGCGCGCTCCTTCAGGCCGAGGTCGGCGCGGGAGACAACCGCGTTACCATCGGCGACATCAATCGCTACGCCAACCCGCGGCGCGCGTTGGAAGAGCAGGGCATCCCCGTGCGCCAGGCCGGGGGCGCGGCGGAAGAGAAGTGATAAGTTTTAAGAGCGTAAGCTGCGAAACCCCTCCGGCGAGCGGCTCGGGTGCATCCACTTACGCTCTTAAACCTTCCCCTCGGCGCACGCGGTTCTTCGCATCCTCGCGCTCCTCTTCCAGGCGCGTCCGCTCGCTCGCGATCTGTTTGCGGATCTGCTCGATCTCCTCCTGCTGGCCGGCCGCCTGCGCCTCGGTCAGGCGCTTGTCGAGGAAGATCTCACGCTCGGCGAGCTTCCCCTGGTAAACGCGATCGACCTCGGCGAGTTGCGCCTTCTGCTCGTCGCTCAACTTCGGCGAGGAGTCGGGATCGGATTTCTGGAGACGTTCCATCGCGAGTTCGTAGGCCGATTTCATGGCGACAGTCTCCACCGCTTGCGGGTCCGGCGTCACGAGGAAAACGAGCGCCATCGCCACGAAAGCCGGTGGCGCGAGGAACGCGCCGCGCGGTTTGCGCCAGCGCGTCGCGTAACCCGCGATGCAGATGCCGATCAGCGCAAGCACGACTGCCGTGGCGACCCACCCGGCGGGAAAGCGCCCGTGAAAAAACATCCCGGGAAGCTCCGAAGCGATCATCGCCATCCACGCGATGAACCAGAGCACGAGCGCCGCCGCGTGGTTGAACAACGATGCGAGCGGAAGCAACCCCGCCGCGCCGCAGACGATCGCCGCGAAGCCGCCGATGACCGCGAGGCCGGAGACGGGAACGACCAGGACGTTGCTCAGGATCGCGCCAGGCGATCCCATGCCGAAGATCGCCACGCTCAACGGAAGCGACACCGTGGTCGCCGCGAGCGAGACGCCGACGACCGTGATCGCGCCGCGACCGGCAAACCGGATGCCGCGGCGCCACCATCGGAGCTCCTCCTCCGCCAGCATCGCAAATGGTTTCCAGCGCGCGAGCCACCGATTGTTCAGAGGCATGCCGTAGAGCAGGATCGCGCCGACCACCGCGTAAGAGAGCTGGAAGCTCGCGCTCAACAACGCGAGTGGATCGACCAGCAACACCACCAGCGCCGAGCCGGACAACGCCGCCAGCGGATTAGCCGGACGCCGCAGCGCCTGGCCTGCCCACATCACCGCCACCATGAACAGCGCGCGCCGCGCCGAGGGCGTACCACCCGTCGATTCGACGAACGCGGTCAACAGCACGAGACCGATGACGAACGCCGGCCACGATCGCAGGCGCACGAACCCCAGCACCGTGTGCAAACACAGCGCGATGACGCCGATGTGCATCCCGCTGATCGCGAAGAGGTGCATCGTGCCGCTGCGCAGGAAAGCGTCGCGTTGCTCGACGCTCAGCTCGCTCTTGCGGCCAAGAAACATCCCCACGTAGGCGTGCGTGGCCGGATGCGCATCCGGAAGCCCATGGCAGAGGATGCGCTCGAGTTGCCTCCCGATCCGATGCCACAGCGCCGGTGTCGCCTCCGGCGGCCGGACGATCTCTTCGATTGTCGCTCGTGTCAGCCGGAAGCGCACGCCGCTCGAGAACAGAAACGCGTCGAAACTCCCCGCCGCCGGATCCTCCGCGAGCAGCGGTGCGAGCACGCCCCGCGCGCGCATCTCCGCGGTCTTGATCAGGATGTCTTCCGGCGGAGGCGGGACCGAGAGAAACACGCGCTGGCCCACGACGTCGGCCAGCAGCCGGGGCGCGCTCACCACTTTTCCGATGCACGAGCGCCTCTCGATGCCCGCGGTCTCGGCAAAGACGCGCTCGAGGCGCACGACCAGGCTTGCCTCGCGCGGCGGCAGCGTGCTCCAGCGCTCCGGCGTGAAGAGCGTGGCCCGCATCCAGCCCGCGCCGGCGAGAAATGCGGCCAGCGCGATCGCCCCGATCCACCCGCCTCGCGCGCACGGGCCCTCCCGCTGTTTTGAAAACCACAGCGCGGCCGCGGCCGCCAGCACCGCGCCGATCAACAACAGGACCGGCCGCGCGCCCTCCTGCCAGATGCAGGCGACGAGCACGCCGAAGACATAAGGGCCGAGTAGCCAGAGCAATGGAGCGCGCAGATGCTCGTTGTCGCCTTGCATCGCCGCGCGATTCCGGGCTCAGCGGTGGGCGATGTAGTTTTTCCCGCGCACGCGCAGGGGATGCCGCAGGCCCTTGCGCAGAAAGGCCCGCCCGCCGGCCGTGGCCTCTTCGAGCGTGGCGCCCCGCGCGAGAAGCGCGGCGATCGCCGCCGAGAGCGTGCAGCCGCTGCCGTGTGTATCCACATTTTCGATACGCCGGCTGCTGAAGACCGCCGGCGCCGCCTTCGGCACGGCCAGCACGTCGAAGAGTTTCTCCCCCGGCATGTGGCCGCCCTTGAGCAGGAACGGCACGCGGAAACGCCGCGCGAGTTCATCCGCCGCGTCGATCGCCTCGCCCCGATTCGATGGCCGCTGCCCGAGCATCACCGCCGCCTCGTCGAGGTTCGGCGTGACGAGCGCGGCGAGCGGAACGAGTTCCTGCAGCATCGCCTCGATCGCATCCTCGCGCAGCAACCGCGCGCCGCTCGTCGCGACCATGACCGGATCGACCACGGTCTTCATCTTCCGTTTCCGCTCCTTCACGAACGCGGCGACCTCGCGGATGATGGCCCGGCTGAAAAGCATCCCGGTCTTGGCCGCGCGTGGAGCGAAGAAATCCCCGACCTGCCGCATTTGTTCGCGCACCATCTCCGCCGGCGCCTCGTGAACGCCGCTGACACCGTTCGGGTTTTGCGCCGTGAGGCACGTGATCGCCGTCGTGCCGAAAACACCCAGCGCGGCAAACGTGAGCACATCCGCCTGAATGCCCGCCCCGCCGCCGCTGTCCGAACCGGCGATGGTCAACGCGACCGGAAGTGACGACGTGGGGCGGGGGCGTGCGCTCATGAGCCGCGACACTGGCGCCTCCCGCCATCCCCGTCAGGCGAAAACAGCCCTGTCTTCGCTTGCGGTGAAAGTTTCCAGGCTCCGAACCCAAAAGCCGGAATCATGTCGCGTACGTTACAAAAATGTGGCTTTGGCAAACAGATCCCATGGGGCTCATGGGATCTATAAATCCTGACAACTCGCGGTGGGCCGCCATACTTTCCGGATCTCATGCCGCGAGCCGATCAGGGTGAACTTTTCTTTTCGGAAACGCCTCCGCCGCCGGGGGCGCGGGGCGGGGGCGCGGTGGAGCCGGGCGCGGCGCGCGAGCACCAGCCGCTGGCCGCGCGGATGCGGCCGCGGCGGCTTTCGGAGGTGGCGGGGCAGCAGCACATCCTGCGGCCGGGCAGCTTGTTGCCGCGATTGGTGGCATCGAACCGGTTCGGCAGCCTGATGTTTTACGGCCCGCCCGGCTGTGGGAAGACGAGCATCGCGGAGTCGATCGCGGCGGAGACAGGCAGCCGTTTCGTGCGCATCAATGCCGTGATGTCCAACGTCGCCGAGCTGCGCGACATCCTCTCGGTCGCCCGCCGCATGCCGGAGGCGCGCACGATCGTCTTCATCGACGAGATCCATCGCTTCAACAAAGCGCAGCAGGATCTCCTCCTTCCGGACGTCGAGGAGGGCAACATCCGCCTGATCGGCGCGACCACGCACAATCCTGGTTTTTACGTAAACCCGCCGCTGCTCAGCCGGAGTCACTTGTTCCGCCTCGAGCCGCTCTCGCCGGAGATGGTCGCCGATGTCCTCGCCCGGGCGCTGGCGGATGACGAGCGCGGGCTCGGCGCGCGCAAACACACGGCGGAGCAGAAGGTGCTCGTCGATCTCGCGGTGCTGTGCGACGGCGATTTGCGGCGCGCGCTCAACGCGCTCGAGGTCATCGCGCTGAGCCTCGAGGAGGGCGCGGCCATCACGGCGGGCGAGATCGAGATCTTCGCGCAGGAACGGCGGATCCGCTACGACGCGGACGAGGACGAGCATTACGACACCATTTCCGCGTTCATCAAAAGCGTGCGCGGCTCCGATCCGGACGCGGCCATGTACTGGCTCGCGAAGATGCTGGAGGGCGGCGAAGACCCGCGCTTCATCGCGCGGCGGCTGGTCATTCTCGCCTCGGAGGACGTCGGCCTGGCGGACCCGATGGCGTTGCCGCTGGCCGTGGCGGCGCATCACGCGTGCGATTTCGTCGGGATGCCGGAGGCGGGGTTGAACCTCGCGCACGCGACGATCTACCTTGCGGCGGCGCCGAAGAGCAACACCGCGACCCTCGCGCTCGGCGCGGCGCAGGGCGCGATTCGCGAGCAGCCCGTGCAGGCGGTTCCGATTCACTTGCGCGACAAGGGCGGAAAGGCCTCGAAGCGCGCCGGCCACGGCAGGGACTATCGCTACAGCCACGATTACCCGGAGAACATTTCCGGTCAGGATTACCTCGAGCGCGCGCTGGAGATCTACACGCCCAAGGCGGTCGGTTTCGAGGCGAAGATCGCCGAGCGCCTGGCGCGCTGGCGGGAGTTGAAACGCGAGCGCGGCGGGGAAACGGAGCCTGAAGGCCGAAGGTGAACTCTTCCGGTCGGGCTGGAGGCGGTGAGAAAACACCGTAAAAGGCCCGCGTGGTCTTCCGAAGCGAACCGGTGTTCCGAATGAGGGTGGTTATGAAGTGGGTTCTTCTTCTCGGTTGCGCGTTGGCTTTCGGATCCCATTCGGGTGGCGCGGAACCGGCTCCTGATCCGGAAGCGATCATCGCCCAGCTCGACGGTTACGTGCAACCGCGCCCGGGCGGAGGATGGATCCAGGTGAAGATGGACGGCATGTCGCTGGCGGTCGCTTTCTACAACGAGAAGGCCGAAGCCGTGGCGCCGGACGTCGATCGCGCGCTGGCGCGTTTCATCTTTCCCGGCCGCGAGCAGCAGCGTCGCGTTTTGATTCCGGCCGATGGCGGCAAGGTCTTGAAACACGGGCGGCCGCTGCGATCGCCGCACGTTTTCAAGGTTCTGCTCAGCTTTTTCCGCGGCGAAAGCAGCGAGGCGGTCGAGAGCCACACGATCGATTATCGATAGGGGGAAGCCGCTCCTGCCTTCGTCCTTCACGGCTCCGCGTTCGGGGTTTCCGCCTTCGGCTCGGGCTGCGCGGCTTCCTCCTTCTTTTTCGTGAGTTCGCGCAGAATCGAGATCGGATCGCGCGTGAAGGACCAGTGCGGCTCCTTGAGCGTGCCGGTGAGGCGCATCTCGAGCAGGTTGGAAACCGGTTCGAGCAGCAACCCGAAGACCTGGGTGAAGAGGCCGCTCGATTCGCGCAGCGGAAAAAGGCGCGCCCGGAAATTCACGGCCCCGCCCTCGAGCAGATAGACGCCCTCGGTCTCGAGCGCGCCGGTGCGGCCGGTGATGCGGATGCGCGGAAAAACAAGCCTTTCCTTTTGGACGTCGAACTGTCCGGTCGCGTCGCTCAGGCTGAGCGTGCCGAGCTTGATGCCGAGGCCGCCGAGGACATCGCCGAGCGGCCCGAAAAGGTTGATCTTGGCGAGATCGCCGTTGTGGATCTGCGCTTCGCCGGAGCCCTCGTAAGCCTGGTGCTCGGTGAGCGGCCCCTTCGCCGTGAGTTTGATGTCGAGCCTTCCGCCGACCTTGCGCGCGCCGAGTCCGTCGGCGTTTGCGGAGGGCTTCTCCTCTTCCGGCGTCGGCGACTGGCGCCTGAGGAAATCGCTGAAGGTGTCGACGGCGAGATCGTAGTCCGCGTCCCGAAGCGCGGCATCGACGCTCAACGTGCCCTCGTCGACCACCGCCTTTCCCTCGACCCGGCCGCCGGCGTAGCGCGCGTCGATGTCGGGCAGCTCGATGTGGCGGTCGTCGATCTTCACGGAGGTTTCCAGCGCCTCGAGCGGGAAGTCGTAGTAGCGAAAGGGATGCGGCGTGCGGATGCGCAGGTCGATGTCGGTGTCGTAAACGCCGCCTTCCTGCGTGATGCGTCCGCGGCCGGTCACTTCCGGCGGGATTTCGTAGCGGTAGGGCTCGAACAACGCCGTGCCACCCGGACCGAAAATGCCGGCCAGCTCGACGAGGTCGGCGGTGGACTCGAACCGCCAGCTCTGCCGCGCCGGATTCCGATCGCCGGGCCGGAAATGGAGCTGCGCCTCGCCCGAGAGGTCGCCTTCCACGCGGCGCAGGCGCGCGTCATAAAGGTCGTAGTAATTCGGACGGATGAAAAACCGGGCATCGATCGCGTTGAAGGCGTGCCCGCGGATGGTGATGGCCTCGCCGCTCATGCGGCCGGTCACGAGGGTCTTGTGGCCTTCCAGCCAGTTGCCATGCACATCCACCTGGAACTGCGGCGGCGCGTCGTGGAAACCGTAGTCGCCCCAGAATCTGGGCCACCAGGCGCCGAACCACGGCGCGATCGAGAGCGGTCGCATCGAGCCGCGCAGGACGAAACGATTCGCGCGCGTCGCCAGCGTGTCCTCGTACGTGCCGATCGCGGCCTCGTCGCCTCGCGAGACCTCGAGCCGGTCGATCGCCACGCGCCCGGGTGTAACCACTCCGTGGATACGCGCGCGGTCGATCGCGACTCCGCGGGCGACGATCGGCCCGCTCCGCGCGCGGCCCTCGACGCGGCTCCATTTCAAGCCTTCGTCGATCGTGGCCGTGGCGGCGAAGTCCGGCGGCTCGTCGATCGTGGCGTAGTAGGTGACGTCGCGCCCGAGGATCTCGCCGGCCTTTTCCAGCCAGGCCGACCCGAGGCGGCCCTCGACGCGGGCGATCCCGCTTTGCTTTTTCACGTCGCCGGCGAGATGGATCGCGAGGTTCTCGCCCACGAGCGGAATCCAGAGGTCCGCCTCGACGTTTGGGAAGGCGGCGGGAAACACCGTCGCGCGCGCGCCGTCGAGCGCGAGCTTCGGATGCGCGATCCTGCCGGTGGAGATTTCGACGCGGTCCGGCCACGGATCCCGCCGGGTGGGAAGCTGTGTCCATTGCGCGGATGCGCGCACCGACTTCACCGCGCCCAGCCCGGGGCGCGACACCCGGGCGGCGGAGGCCTCGGCGCGGAGCGGAAGCCGGGGAACACCGTTGACGATCGAGCCTTCGAGGCGGAGCCGGACGCGGCCGGCCCCGGCCACGCGCGGATCGGACCATTCGACGGCGGAGGCCTCGAGCGACACATCGACCGATTGGCCGCTTCCGTGGAAATTGATCTCGATCGCGGGATCGACGACCTGCGAAAGCCATTCCCGGGCGCGGACGAATTCGGGCGCGTGCTTCGCGTAGAGAGCGAGGATGTGGTCGATGTCCGGCGGCGGGATGCCTTCCTTCAGCGGTTCCGCGAAATAGGCGCCGCGGATCGCGATGCGCGCGGGGCCGAGCGCGCCGGCCAGCCCGTCGACCGTCCACAGCTCGTGGTGATGGCGTATCCGCGCGCTGGATACTTCGAGGAGGGTTTCCGAGACGCCGCTGGGCGAGATCGCGGGCGGGCAGAGCACGCGCGCGTGCTCCACTTCGACGAGGTCGATGCCCGGCTTTCCGGCGAGGAGCAGGATCCTGTTCAGTTGGATGAGGACGCGGTCGGCCTCGAGGATCGAGCCCGAGAAGCGCGCGGGCTGGAGCCGGAGTCCGGTGACGAAGATGCGGCCGGTGGGATCGAATTGCGCGCTTTGAAAGGTTGCCTGAAGGCCGAAGCGCGCGAGTTCGCGCTCGATCCGGCCGTGGAGAAAGTCCGGCACCGGGATGTCGTCGCGCAGCAGCGTGTAGCCGAGCAGGCACGCGATGGCGACGAGCATGAGCTGGAAGACGAACAAAACGACCGAGCAGCCGTGCGACACGCATTGGAGCGTGAGCATGCGCAGGACGCGCCAGCGTCGTTTTGGGCGTGGGGATGGCGGGGCCAAGATGGGGTCGTTTGCTGGAGCTGGTCCGTGCCAGCCGTCGGGTCAGCCTTCCGCGGGCGGCGCAGCGGAGGTGTCCTCGGGCGCGGTTTCCGCTTCCCCGTCCGCGGGAGCCGCGCCGGGCGGCTTGTCGGCTCCGGGCGGCGGCGGACCGGGATCCTCCCGTTCGAAGACGAGCGGACCGAACGCGTCGATGAAGGGTTGGGTGGTTTGGAAAACGAGGTTGAGATCCGGCGTCGCGGCGAGCAGGTCGAGGCCGCCGGCGTAGTTGTCGAGGTAGAGGCGGAACGCGCGTTTCTGGCCGGCGCCGCCCTCGAGGTTGATCGTGGTTTCGAGGATCCAGGTCCACGGCCGCTCGCCGGGCTCGTTCGGGACGGTGGTGCTGAACTCCGTGGCCACGATCTCGCGGGCGCGCAGATCGCGCAGCCGGTCGATCAGGGCGCGCATGCTTTCGCGCTGGGGTTCGGGAAGCGGCGCGAGGGCCTCGTCCCAGGTCTGTTCGGGCGAGGCGAGCGCGACGGCGACCTGCGGCGCCTCGGCGATGAGGCGGCGGATGGAGACGGCGGCGATGCGCGCGCCTTCGGTGAGTCTTTGAAGCTGTCGTTCGCGGTAGTGCCGCGGCTCGCTGCTGAGGTCGTCCGCGAGGCCGCGATCGACGCGATAGACCGAGCGGGCGGCGTTGCGGGTGTCGCCGACCTGGGCGAAGACGCGATTGTACTCCACGCCGCCGAGCAGGAGGGTTTGTTGTCCGGATTCCTCGCCGGGCCCTTCAGGGCGCTCGACGAAGGTGACCGTCCAGGACGGGCTCGCGAGGTAGTATTTGTTGGCGAGATCATCGGCCGTGGGCGCGTCGGTGACGAAGCCTTCCGGTGACGGGAGGGCGCGGAGGTTCTGGAGTTCCTCGATCAGCGCGTTGATCCGGACGGCGTCGCCGGGCATCGTCACGGGGCCGGCTTCGCCCGCGCGGGAGACGACCTGCCACTGGCCGTTTTCGAGCCGCTGCAACTCGATCGGCTCGGCGCGGCTGCCCGGCGCGATGGAGATGGTCTGGAGGCGGGCGGGATCGAACTCGAGCAGCTTGCGCTCGCGCAGGCGAAGCTGGGCGGTTTTCAGATCCTCGAGAAAGTCGGCCTCGATGACGACGATCGTGGGGTTGTTCTCGAGTTTCGCGAAATGGAGTTTTCCCTCGGCCGGCTGGCCGGGCACGCGGCTGCCGATGAGGAGGGCTTCGCGCCGCCCGGCGCCCTCGAAGGCGAGGATGTAGTCCGGCGTCGCGAGGCGGATGAGGTTGAGGTCGGTCAGGCCGGTCTCGAAGCGCTCGACCTCGAGGTTGGTGAGGATGCGGTTGATGAGGGTCTCGACCGCGGCCTTGTCGGCTCGGGCCTGAACGGGGGTTTCGAGTTTCCACTTGTCGCCGTCGCGCGAGAGCCAGACGCGGAGGTTGCCGGACTCGGCGATCTGGATGTTCCACGAGCGGACCTCCGTGGGCGAGATCGTGAAGACGGCGCCGCTGCGGAAGTCCTCGACGGATTGCTGGAGCGAGCGCAGGAGCGTGTCGCTGACGACAAAGATGCGCGCGTTGTCGTCGGGCAGGACGTAGAGCCGGCCGCCGACGTCGGTTTGCTTGCCGATCTTCAGGGCGCCGCGCTCGTCGCGGCGGCCGTGCGTGAGGATGCCCTGCGGTTCCGCGAGGCCGTAATCGGCGAGATTCGCGGCCCCGGCTTCGAAACTGCTTTCGCGCTCGAGCGTCTGGAGTTCCGAGACGAGGCGGCTCACGGCGAAGTAATTGGCCGGCCAGCGGACCGGCTCCAGCAGTTCCCAGCCCGAGGCCCTTTTCTCGAGTTCGATCTTGGTGGGGTTGTCCTTGAAATCGATCCGCAGGTAGTCGAGGTCCACCGCGTCCGGGCCGAGCACGTGGGTGCGGCTGGCGGTGGCGGTGCGCTGCGCGTCCCACTGGCGGTTGAAATAGTAGGCCACCGCGCCGAGGCCGACGACGAGGACGAGAAGGAAAAGCGTGGCTTTCGTGCGCATGGGGAGGGGAGGAAACTCAACGCCGCCGGGCGAGATAAACGACACACCCGAGCAGGGCCACGATCAGGCTGGGGCCGAAGAGGATGGAAACGCGGGCGAGCGCCAGCTCTTCCTGGCTCAATGTCAGCTTGAGGCGATCGACCGGGCGCGCGGGGATCTGCAGGCGGCTGTCGCGCCCGAGCGCCCAACTGAGGGAGTTGAGCAGGAGGGTGAAGTTGCCCGCGACCACGATGCGGTTGTTGGCGAGAAAGTCGGAGTTGCCGAAGACGATGAGCCGGCCGCCCTGGAGGTTGATGCCGAGGCGGGAGTCGACTTTGCGCTCGGCGACGGTCGCGAGCATGATCGGCCCGCGCAGGTCGTGCTCGGGATCGAAGACGGGCCGGCCGGACGCGCGGTAGTTGACCTCGCCCCAGCTCGACGGCGCGGAACTCGTGGTGCTCGAGGTCGCGAGCAGCTCCGTGACTTGCAGCGAATCATCGATCGGCCGCCCGGGATCCGGCCGCGTGGAGCGCGCGTAACCCATGATGACGGGAATCTGGTTGTCGATCAGCACCTGGGTGATCGGATGCGCCGCCATCTGGCCGACGCGCAGGTCGCCCCCGGGATCCTGATAGGCGGGATCCGTCTCGATCGCGACGACGTCGTCCGCGAGCACGCCCCAGTCGAAGAAAAGGTCGTCGAGCCCATGCCGCCGGCCGGGATCGAGGGTCACGAGGAGGCGGCCGTTTTCCGTGCGCAGGTAGTTGCGCAGGATTTCCTGCTCGGCGGCGAGCACGGGGGTCTGCGGCGAAAGGGCGAGGATCATCGCGGCATCCTCGGGGATGCGGCGCGCGACGAGGAGATCGAGGACGCGCGTCTCGTAGTTGCGTCCGGCCAGTTGGGCTTTGATCTGCGAGGCGCCGCGGCGCGGGTCGACGTCGTCGAGGCGCATCTCGCCGTGCCCGGAGAGGAAATAGAGCACCGGCCGGTCGCGTGTGGACACATCGAGCAGCGCGGACGTGAACACCTTCTCGCCCTCGAACTGCCGGCGGGTGCGGTCGCGGGTGACGTAAAGCTCGTCGAGGAACACCGTGCGCGCGTTCGCCCCGGATTTGAAGACGACGACGTTGGCCTGGTTCACCCCGAGGGACTCGGCGCGCTGGATCTGCTCGAAGATGTTGAGAAACTCCACCCGGATGGACGCGCCTGGATTTTCCCGCGCGGCGTATTCGAACTCGCGCAGGATGCCGCGCACGTCGCGATAGGCCTGGGCCAGGCTGTTGTCGTCGGAATCGTCGGCGAGCGTGACGACGATCGTGACCGGCTCGCGCAATTCGTGGACGTAGGAGAGGGTCTCGGGCGAGAGGGAAAACGCCCGGTTGCGCGTGAGGTCGTAGCGCACGTAGGCGTTCATCCCGATGTAGTTCACGATCCCGACAAGGGCGATCACGAGGATGATCTGCAGCGTGACATTGATCCGCCAGACCCACCGGTTGGACTCGAACGACTCGAAAGTCTTCATCGCGTGCCGTCAGTTCCTCACCGAGCGCGCGTCGAGCGCCAGCATGGCCATGAAAAGCAGGATGCCGGTCATGCTCAGATAGAGGACGGGCGCCCGCGTGTCGAACACACCACCGACAAAGTCCTGCGCGTGCTGGAAGATCTGCACGTGATCGACGATGACCGAGCGGATGCTCTCAGGATCGCTTTGGAAGAGGGTGAAATCATCGAGATAGCGAAAGCCGAGCGTGAAGACGAATGACATGGCCAGGGTGAGCAAACCCGCCACGAGCTGGCTGCGGGTGACCGCGCTGGAAAAGATCCCGGCCGCGATGAACATCAACCCGCTCAGCGCGACGAAAAGGTAGCCGCCGATCAGCGGCCCCGGGTCGATCAGCTTCGGGTTTTCCGCGAACTGAAACAGCACCCAGTGGAAGCTCAGCGTGCTCAGCCACAGCACGAGGTAAAACCCGTAGGCGGCAAAAAACTTCGACAACACCACCTCGGTCGTCGTCACCGGCGTGGTCATGAGCGTCTCGATCGTCCCGAGCCGGCGTTCCTCGGCCAGGCTGCGCATGGTCAGGAGCGGGGCGAGAAAGAACACGGGCAGCCAGAAGAGCTTGAAAAAATCCACCGCCGGCGCGGTGTCGCGCGCCTCGCGCACGAAGGACACGAGCAGATCCTGAAAAATGAAACCCATGAGCCCGAGAAACAGAACCGTCGCGATATAAGTCGCCGGGCTGATCAGCAGCGCGCGGATCTCGTGGCGGAGGAGGGTGAAGAAATGCTTCACGAGGGGCGAGCCGGCGTCGCCGGCGGGCGGGAGACGAGGGGCTCGGGATCGGAGGCGTTCACGGTGTCCATCGAACCCATCGAGTCGGACGCGACCTTGGATCGGGGAGCGGAGGTTTCCACCTCGACCGCGGCCAGCGGATCCCTGCGTTTCGGACGCGGGGCCGCCGGCTCCGAAAGCGGGGTGACGGTGTCCCAGCTCCGCCGCGTCGCCGCGAGAAACACTTCCTCGAGCGAGGCCTCGCGCCGCCGCAACGCGCGGATGCGCAGGCGCGGGTTCGAGTTGATCGCCGAGAGGAGATCCTCGCCGTAGTTGCGGTCGGAGCGCAACTGCACGCTCACGCCGTAAAACCCGTCCTTGTCCGGCCGCTCCAGCGCATGCTCGATCTGCTGCTTCGGCGTGAGCGCCGCGAGCGTCTGATGCACTTCGCGGATGTCGCCCCTGACCTCGAGCTCGTAGGCCGTGCGGAGGAGAAACTCCTTGCGCAACTGCGAGGGCGTGCCGCTCGCGACGATGCGTCCCTGGTTGATGATGATGACCCGGTCGCACGTCATCTCGATCTCCGGGAGGATGTGGCTGGAGATGATCACGCTCATGCGCCCGCGCAGGCTGGCGATGAGGTCGCGGATCATGAGGATCTGGTGCGGATCGAGGCCGATCGTCGGCTCATCCATGATGATGACTTCCGGCTCCGCGAGGATGGCATCGGCCACGCCGACGCGCTGGCGATAACCCTTGGAAAGTTTCCCGATGATCCGGTTGCGCGAGCGGTGCAGGTCGCAGACCTCGAGCGCGGTTTCCATGCGTTCGCGCAAGCGCTTCCCGCCCAGCTCCTTGAGCTGCCCGCGCCAGCGCAGGTACTCGCTCACGCGCAAATCCTCCGGCAGCGGGTTGTTTTCCGGCATGTAGCCGATGCGGCGCTTGATCTGCGAAGGCTCGCCCGCGACGGAGTGGCCGCAGATGCGCACGACCCCGGAGTTGGCCGGAACGTAGCCGGTGAGGATGCGCATCGTCGTGCTTTTGCCCGCGCCGTTGGGGCCGAGGAAACCGATGATCTCGCCGCGACGCACATCGAAGGAGATGTTGTTCACGGCTTCCACGCTGCCGAAGCGCTTGTAAAGATTTTCGACCTCGATCGTTGTCCCGGTGTCCGTCACGTAAGCAGATGACAGTACGCGGTGTTTTTGGCTCCGCGAAACAAAAAACCAGGGCGGAAGAGGCGCTCCAAAGAAGCTTTGTCAGCCAAGCGCCGCCTCGAGGCGAAACACCGTGCCGCCGGGTCCGTTGCGTTCGAGCACGAGATCGCCGCCCAGCTCTTCGCGGGCGAGCCGCCGGCACAGCGCGAGCCCGAGGCCGACGCCGGGCTGGCTCTCTGCCGCTTCGTGGGCGGATTTCGAAAACGGTTGGAAGAGCCGCTTCAACGCCCCCGGCGGCAGGCCCGGGCCCGGGTCCGCGACGCGAAATGCGAGCCGGTTGCGACCGTGGGGGGCGACCGAGAGCGTGACTGTTCCACCGTCCCCGCCGGCCGTCGTCGGGCGGCCGTACTTGGTGGCGTTGTCCACGAGATTGAAAAGCACCTGCTCGACCGCGGTCGTGTCGGCGCGGAAAACGCGTCCGGCCACCGCCTCGTCGATGTCGATCGTGAGCGTGAGGTTTCCCTGCGCGAGGCGTTCGCGGAGCCGGTCCGCCATGCGCGCGACGAGATCGGCCGGGGTTGTTTCCTCCACCCGGCTCGCGGCGCGGCCGCGCTCGATGCGCGAGTAGCCGAGCACGTTTTCGACGAGGTGCGCGAGCCGCTCGGATTCCTTGCGCAGGGTGTCGATGTAACTTTGCCGGCGCGATTCGTCCGCGACCATGCCGCTGGAAAGCATCTCCGTGTAGAGGCGAAACGTCGTGAGCGGCGTGCGCAGCTCGTGCGTCACGGCTGAGACGAACGCGCCGCGGCGCTCGCTCAGCTTCAACGTGCCGCGCAGCAACAGCGCCAGCGCCGCCGCGCCCACCAGCGCCGAGGCCCAGGCCGCGCCGAGGCTGACGCGCAGCGGCGACCACGCCGCGCGCTCCCCGATTTCGAGCGGACCGGGAATCAAGGCGACCGGGAGAAACGCCAGCCGTCGCGAGCCGTTTGCCGTCAGCGCCGGGCCGCCTCCGGATTCGGCCGGCATCAACCGCGCGCCGGGCAGCAGGTCCGAGACGCGGCTCAAGAGCCACGCCTCGATCTCCGGCCAGTCGAGCCACGCGCCCTCGACCATCGTTCCGCCCTCGCCGCGCGATTCGCGCACGAGAAACAACTCGCCGCCCGCCCAGATCGAGCGCGGCGCG
>CAZFCY010000006.1:36399-60442 GCA_964517665.1 uncultured Opitutaceae bacterium
CGCGGCGTCGGCGATCGCGGAGGCCGGCGCCGCGCTGTCCTCCGCCTGCGCGGCCGGGCTTGGCGCCGCCTCTCGCGCCGAACCGAGCGATCCTGGAAACGAGTCGGCGGATGATCCAGCGGCTTCCCGCGCGCGGAGCGCGGACGCGGCATTGAGCCGATTCTGCGTGACGTAAAGCTCCTGGCGCTGGCGCTCCTCGGTGAAGCTTTTCGCCTTCTGCTCGGCGAGTTCACGCGGGGCGGAAAACGCCATGGGCTCCGGCGCGGCTTTCGGAGGCGCGCCGGCGGGACGGCCTTCCGGTCGTTCGCGCTCGACGGCGAGCGCCCCGTCGTCTCCGCGCTCCCGGCCGGTGGCGAGGGCGTGGAGTCGCGCCGGCGCGATGAGGCCGTTCAATCGCGCCAGGCCGGCCGCCGCCTCCTGTATCCGTTCATTGGATACACCGGCCGCCGCCGCCGCGGCCCGGAACTCCGGCGGCGGCGCCTGCGGCGAGGCGAGGCTGCCCGCGGCGTCGATCCGGAAGTGCAGGTGGACGAATGGCGGCGTGTATTGAAGAAGTGGAGACGGCGCCCAGATCGCGCGCGCGGGGAGCGGCGAGAGTTGTCGGGAGTAGGCGAGGTCGAGCGCGTGAAACGGCTCGAAGTCCTGCGAGGGCCGCGCCGCCTCGAGCCCGTGCACGCCGGCGAGGGCCGAGTCCATCCGCCAGAGCGCGAGCCGGATCGCCTCCTCCCGCGCGGCCAGCCGCTGCGCGTCGCCCGCGATGCGATCGAGCCGGAGCATCTCGCTCGAAAACCACCCGAGCACGCCCAGCCCCACCGCCACGCAGGCGGCAAACGCGAGCCAGATGAAGAGCGGACGTTTCATGATTCGATCAAGGTCTCGAGGCAGGAGCGGCTTCAGCCGCGATGGGAACCGGTGAGATGAAGTTTAAGTTTCAAGTTGAAGTTGAAGGCCTCGTCCGTGGATCGCTTGAACATAAACTTAAACTTGGCTCCCCTTCAGCATCGCGGTTGAAGCCGCTCCTACTTTTTCGATGCATCGGGGGAGAAGACGTAGCCGCGGCCGCGGACGGTGACGAGGACGCGCGGGTCGTCCGCGTTGTCGCGCAATCGCTCGCGCAGGCGCGCGATCTGCATGTCGATCGCGCGGGTCGCCACGGCCTGCGGGTCGAGCCGCCACACGCGGGCGAGGATTTCGTCGCGCGAGATGACGCGGCCGGCGTTGGCCGCGAGGTAGCGGAGCAGCTCGTATTCGCGTTCCGGCAGATCGACGCGCGTGCCGTCGTCGAAGCGGATCTCGGCGCGGCCGAAGTCCGCCATGCCGCCCGGGACGCGCACGGTCGTCTTTTCGCGCGGACGCTCGGGCGAGCGGCGCAGCACGGCTTCGACGCGCGCGATCAGTTCCTTCACGGAGAACGGCTTCACCACGTAGTCGTCGGCGCCGAGCTTGAGGCCGCGCACGCGATCGGCCTCCTCGCCCTTGGCCGAGAGAATGATCACGGGCATCGTCGGCCGCGTCAGTTTCACCTCCGCGAGGATGTCGAGCCCGCCAGGGCCAGGGAGGATCAGGTCGAGCAGGAGAAGGTCGTAGCCACCCTGGACCGCCGCGCGCATTCCGGCGTGGCCGTCGCCCGCTTCGATGACTTCGTAGCCCTCGAAGGCGAGCGCGTCCACCATGCCGCGGCGGATCGGCGCGTCGTCTTCAACGACGAGGAGGCGTGTTTTCGACATGGGTTTTTTGGGGCCGGTTTATCGAGTGAAGACGTAGTTCTTCCGCGCCGCCTGTTCACGCACGGATTCGAGGATCGCCTCATCGAGCGCGGCGCCTCCGGGCGCGGCAAGTTTCTTCAACTCGACGGCGACGTGCGCCTCGCGCGCGGCGCTCAGCTCCTGAATGCGCCGCTGCACCTCGGCGCGCTCGCGGGCCATCTCGTCGATCTTCTGCTTCTGCTCCGCGAGGGGAAGATCGCGCAAGGCTTCGGGAAGCTCCTCGCGCTCGAGTTCGGCGACGTCGACCACGCCTTCCTTGCTCGCGTCGACGAGATCCCAGCCGGTGTTGCGGTAGAGCGAGCCGGCCTTCGCGCTGACGCGCCCGGCAAACGAGCCGGGGGCCGACGCGGCGGCATTCGAATCCTGCGCGCGCTGCATCGCGGCGCGTTCGCGGCCGCTCGCGCCGTAGGCGAGGTAGGTGCGGTTCAACTGGTCGTTGAGCGCCGCCAGTTCGCGATCCTGCGGAGCGTCGATGCGCGGGAGGACGCGGTCCTGGTTGATGCTCGCGTAGGCGCCGCCGGCGAGCGCGGCGCCGTTTTCCCAGTTCGTGACCACGCCCTCGCGATCGGGGCCGCAGAAGATCGTGTTGACCGGGATCCCGCGGGCGGCCGCGCGCCGCGCGACCGGACGAAAATCGATCGGCCCCTGCGTGAACGGCTCGTTGCCCGCGATGAAAATCATGCGCAGGTCGCTGGAATGATGGCTCCAGTCGAGATCGCGCAGGGCGCGGTCGATGACGGCGCCGCAATATTCGTCGCCGCCGTTCGTTCGGAGCGAGAAGAGGTTTTGGGAAATGAGATCGAGATCATCCGTGAACCGGCAGACCTCGCGGATGTAGTGGCTTTCGCGCGAAAGACGGTTGTTGCCGTACTCGTAGAGCGCGACTTCGAGCCGCGGGCGCATGCCGTCGCAACGCGCGCCGGAAAGCTCATTCACGATCCGCCACAGCCGCGATCGGGCCTGGTCGATGAGGCCGTCCATGCTGTTGCTCGTGTCGAGCAGCAACGCGATCTGCACGCGCGGCTCGCGCGGCCGCGGATCGACGCCGGCGCGGACGGCGGTCGGAGTGAGCAGCGACAACGAAAACGCGAGCGCGCCCGCGGCGAGAAAGGAAAACGAGGAGATGGAACGGATGGTTTTCATGAGACCCCGATCCTATCCGAATCCACACCACCGCCGTGTAACCGGCATGTAACGTGGCCGAAACCCAAAAGCCGTTTTTCTGTAACGTACGTTACAGAAAAACGGCTTTGAGGTTCCGGCAGGGACGGTGGGGCGATTCAGCGCGGCGTCTTCTCGATCGTCACGTCGCCGGCGAGGCAGCGGTGGAGGCGGCCGTGGTCGTCGCGCAAGCGGAGGGCGCCGACGGCGTCGAGGCCTTCCGCGACGCCCTCGATGCGTTCGCCGCCGACGAGCACGGCGATGCGCCGGCCGCGCAGAAGGTCGAAGCGTTCCCAGAGGCGATTGAACGTGTCGCGGTGTTCGCCTTCGACGAAGCGGTCGAAGGCGGCGAGGACGCGCGAGATGATGGAGGCGGAAACGCGGTTGATGTCCACGGTGCGCCCCAGGGCCTCCGCGACCGAGGTCGTGTGCGCGGCGATGGCCGGCGGCCAGTCGGCGCGCTGGCTGTTGATGTTGAGCCCGAGCCCGAAGATGACGTCGCGCGTGCTGTCCGCGTCCACCCGCGCCTCGGTCAGCATGCCGCCGAGCTTGCGGCCGCCGTGGAGGATGTCGTTGGGCCATTTCACGCCGGCGTCGAAACGGCAGGTGGCGGCGAGCGCCTCGCAGACGTTCACGCCCATCCACAAGGTGAAGTCCTGCATCCGCGAAGGGCGCAGCCGCGGGCGAAACGCGAACGAGACGTAGAGGTTGCCGCGGTCCTCGCTCTCCCAACGCCGCCCCAGCCGGCCGCGACCGCGGGTCTGCGCGCGCGAGACGATGACGAGCGGGGTGGCCGCCCCGGCGGCGAGCCGGCGCTCGGCCTCGCTGTTGGTGCTGTCCACCGAGCCGAGGATGACCAGCTCGGCGGGCGCGTTGCGTGTGTTGATCGAGGCGGTGAGCAGAAACGCGTCGAGCCGCTTCGGTTTCTCGAGCAGGCGGTAGCCCTTGCGCCGCACGGCCTCGACCGTGAAGCCCTGCGCGCGCAGCTTCTCGATGTGTCCCCAGATCGCGACGCGGGAGACGCCGAGCTGCCGGGCGAGTTCCGCGCCGGAGACGAAGTTTTCACCGGCATTGAGCAGCTCGCGGACGATGATCACGTCCGGGGTGTCGGGGTTGGGCGTCGGGTCGCTCACGCGCGTTTTCTTTTCAGCTCCAGTCGAGGCCGATGTCGACCCACGCGCTCTGGTGCACGAGCGCGCCGGTGGAAATAAAATCGAGCCCGAGCCCGGCCAGCCGCGGCAAACTGCGCAGGGTGATGCCTCCGCTCGCCTCCGTGCGGATGCGGCCGCGCGCGAGCGCGATCGCGCGACGCAGGTGGGGCAGGGGAAAATTGTCGAGCATGACGACGTCCGCGCCGGCCGCGATCACGGGCTCGAGCTGGTCGGGTTCATCGATCTCGACCTCGACGCGCATTCCCGGAGCGCGCGCGCGGGCGAGGCGGACCGCCGCGGCGAGGCGTTCGCCGCGCGTGGCGCCGGAGGCGGCGAGGTGGTTGTCCTTGATCAATACGCGATCGAAGAGCCCGAGCCGATGGTTCCAGCCGCCGCCGCAGGCGACCGCGTATTTCTCGAGCATGCGGTGGCCGGGCGTCGTCTTGCGCGTGTCGAGCAGCCGCGTGGGGGAATCGCCCAGCGCGCGGACGTGCGCCGCCGTGTGCGTCGCGATGCCGGAGAGGCGCTGGAGGAAATTCAGCGTCACGCGCTCGGCTTGCAGCAGGATCCGCGCGGGGCCTTGCAGCGCGCCGAGAGTCGCGCCCGCCGGCGCGGTCGCGCCGTCTGTCATGGCTGGTGTGAAACTCACGCCGCGCCCGTAGGCCGCGAGGACGAGCGGGACGAGCGGGAGGCCGCAGACCACCATCTCGCGCCGCGCGCGCAACACCGCGCGGCCGGCCTCGCGTCCCACGACGACGCGCGTGGTGATGTCGCCGCGCAGGGCGGGTTTGCGCCGCAGCCCGTCCCCGTCGAGATCCTCGGCGCGGGCGAGGCGGACGAGGTGTTTCAAGGCGCGCGGATCGAGATCGTTCCAGGCTATCCGCTGGCAAAGATCTGCGACCGGAGTTATCTTTGGTTCCTTCTTCCTCATGAGAACAATGCGCGGCCCCATCGACGCATGAGCAACTGCGCTGTTCCGCAACTCGACAATGTTTAAACGCCGTCATGACCCTCGATGAATTCAACAAGAGCGTGACCAACGGGAACCTGCCGCCCGGCGACCTCAGCCTCGCCTTGCAAGCCCTCTGGTGGGATGCGAAGGACGACTGGCGCCGCGCGCACGAGATCGCGCAAAACGACCCGAGCCCGAACGCGAGCTGGGTGCATGCGTATCTTCACCGCAAGGAGGGCGACGAGACGAACGCCGCCTACTGGTATGCCAGAGCGATCAAGCCCGTCGCGCGCGGCCCGCTGCCGGTCGAGCGCGACAGGATCGTGGCGGTGTTGCTCTCGGACGATCTGGCGAGTTCCTGAAAGAAGGGCGCGGCCGGCCCGCGCCCTTCCCCTCCCGGCCGTTCAGGAAGACGGCGAAGCGGCCAGATCCACCGGCCTGTAGCCGCCGCGGCTCTTGAAATAGACGATCAGGCAGAGGTAGGCCGCCAGCATGATGGCGGGGAAGATCGCGATTCGCGCCAGGGCGCCAAACTGCCCGGCCTTGTTCGCCTCTTCAAGCGCCGCGCGGCCCGCCTCGTCCTGGACCGTGGCCGCCTTCGCGGGATCGATGGCGTGATAGTTGCCGAGCAGGTATTCCTTCTCGATCGTCACCTGGTCGTGCACCGCCGGGTTTTCCGCGGCGAGCCGGGCGGTGGCGGTGGATGCCTGCAGATAGCCGATGAATGGAGCGCCGAGAATGCCGACCGCGAGCATGCCGATGCCGCCGACCGTATTGAGCGTGAGCGCGCCGCCTCGCGGGCACTGTTCCGCGGTCACGCCGAGCATGGTGGGCCAGAAGAACGACTTGCCGATGCCATAGAGCGTGGCCGCGGCGAAGATCGCGAGCATGCCCGCGTTCGCGGTCTTGGACAGCGCGAAGAGCCCGGCGATGGCCAGGACGCAGCTACAGGAGAGCATGCCGAGAGGGGAAATCCGATGCACGATCGGACCCGCGAAGGAACGCAGCACGACCATGATGGCCGAAGTATAAACCAGCACCCAGGCCGCATGGTGCCCGGCGGCGCGCATGGGCGCCTCCATGAGCGAGGTGATCCAGCCGTCGGTGCCGAGTTCCGTCGTCGCCAAAGGCATCATGATGAGAATCAACACGGCGAGGATGGGCCGGCCGAACGACTTCGTCAGCACGGCGAAGGCCACGACCACGATGCCCGTGAGCACCCATGAGACAGTGTTGGACCACCCGAACACCTGCCCGAGCTGGGCGAAGACCAGCCCGAATCCCACCAGCGCGCCGAAGGCCCCGAGTTCCTTGAGCATGCCGAGATAACTGACGCCCGCCTGCTCCCGCTCGCTCAGCGGGAAGGCGCGGCCGGCGAGCATGACGAGAAACGCGACCGCCGGGACCAGAATGAGGCCGAGCGTGATGCGCCAGTCGGCATTCGAAGCGAGGGCTATGGTCACCAGGCCGCCGACCACCAGGCCGCCCGGCCATCCGGCGTGCAGTATGTTCAGCCACTTGGTCTTCTCTTTCTTGAAAACGGTCGCGACGACCGGATTGATATAGGCTTCGACCGCGCCGTTGCCGAGCGCGAGGATGATGCTCGCCCAATAAAGAAGCTGGTAGCCCCGCGCTTGCGCGGCGGGAAGCGCGTCGCCCGTCACTCCATGAACGGTTCCGTACGCGATGAACGCCAGGGCGGCGTAGATCACGTAGCAGCCGAAGGAAAAGAACATCGTCGTCTTGTAGCCGATGCGGTCGATGACGAGGCTGAAGAGAATGATGCTGACGCCGAACGGCCAGATGCCGGCGCCGATCAATTCGCCGACCTGCACGGCATTCAGACCGAAGTCCTGGCTGAATGCGCCGCCGCAGAGAATCACGCGGCTGATGAACGCATAGGATGTCGTGATAAGGGCCACGAAGCAGCCCCAGAACAGGAGTTTGTCGCTTTTTTCACTCATGGGTAACCACAGGACTTGGCGGAGGGGTGGCGGGCGGGTCATCCGCTCGCGATCGCGGGAAGAAAGAGCGCGCGATGGCCGCTTGTCGAAACTGAAAGCGAGCCGGAGCGAGAATGACAGGCGGGAGATTCGTTCTTCGCCGTTCTTCTCTGCTTGGAGGTTGCGGCATGTGGCGGAGCGCGGTCCCATCGGGACATGAGTCGCGCGTTGCGTTGGATCGCCTGGTTGCTGGCCGCCTGCGCGGGGCTCTGCGTCCTGGCGGGCATCGCGGGTTGGATGCTGTTGCGCGGGAGCCTGCCGATGCTCGACGGCCAGGCGGAGCTGGCGGGGCTCGGCGCTCCGGTCGTGGTCGAGCGCGATGCGCTCGGCGTGCCGACCATCCGGGGGGAAACGCGGCTGGACATCGCGCGGGCGACGGGATTCCTGCACGCGCAGGATCGGTTTTTTCAGATGGACCTGCGCCGCCGCCACGCCGCGGGCGAACTCGCCGCGCTCCTCGGCCCGGCGGTGGTGGGGCGGGATCGCCGCGCGCGACTGCACCGCTTTCGCGCGCGCGCCGGGGAGGCATGGAGCCGGCTCGATGCCGCGGACCGGGCCTTGATCGAGGCATACACCGCGGGCGTGAACGCCGGGCTCGCCGCGCTGGGCGCGCGCCCGTTCGAGTACCTCGCGTTGCGCTCGCAGCCGCAACCGTGGAGGCCGCAGGATTGCCTGCTCGCGGGGTGGGCGATGTTTCTCGATCTGCAACCCTCCGACGGCGGTTCCGAGCGGGCGCGCGCGGCGATGCGCGCAGCCTTCCCGCCGGAGCTGTATTCATTTTTCACCGACAACGGATCGTCGTGGGAATCGCGCCTCGATGGCGCGCGCGCGCCGATTCGGCCTGTTCCGGGCCCGGAGCATTTTGCGTTTCCCGATGCCGGCCGCCGCAGGGCGATCGAGGCCGCGCGCGCGGCGCCGTCAGACGCTGGCGCGCCATGGCTCGTTTCCGCGCGGGACGTTCGAAAATGGTCGGACGCGGCGCCCGGTTCGAACAACTGGGCCGTGGCCGGCCGCCTGGCCACGCGCGGCGGCGGCGCGATCGTGGCCAGCGACATGCACCTCTCGTTGCGCGACCTGCCGCCGACGTGGTACCGCGCGCGCTTCGTGCAGGCGAAACCGGGCGCCGGGCCGGAGCTGGACGCGACCGGCGTCACCTTTCCCGGCGCGCCGATGATGGTGGCGGGGAGCAACGGCCATATCGCATGGGGATTCACGAATGCGAATGTCGATGTGGCGGACGTGGTGATCGTCGAGCCCGCGGGCGCGAATCCCGAGCGGTATCGCACACCCGAGGGCCCGCGCGCGCTCAAGGGGCATCTCGAGATCATCAAGGTGCGCGGCGCAGGGGCGGAAACGTTCGTCGTGCGCGACACCATCTGGGGACCGCTCCTGCCGCAACCCGCGGATCGCGCGGATGGTTCGCGGCTGGCGCTGGCCTGGATCGCGCATGATGTTTCGCTGGTCAATTTTCATTCGATCCGGCTCGAGTCGGCGAAGTCGGTCGATGAGGCGCTGGCCTTGCGCGACGACGTGTGGTTTCCCGCGCAGAATCTGATCGTGGGCGACCGCGAGGGCCACATCGCCTGGACGCTGCTCGGCCCGGTCCCGAAGCGGGTGGGTTTCGATGGCGCGCTGCCGGTCTCGATGGCGGATGGGACACGGCGCTGGGCGGGCGTGTTGCGCGATGGGCCGGTCATCGAGGATCCGGAAAACGGCCGGCTGTGGACGGCGAACGCTCCGGTCGTCGGCGGCGAGGCCGCGGCGGCGCTCGGCGACGGCGGCTTCCGCGCCGACGGGCGCGCGTTTCAGATCGGCGCGCGGCTGCGGGAGCGCGAGCGTTTCGACGAGCGCGCGCTTTTCGAGATTCAGAAGGACAGCGAAACCTTCTTCCTGCGGCGCTGGCGGGATTTGATGCTCGAGGTGCTTCACGACGACGCGATCCGCGGCGATCTGGAGCGCACGGATTTGCGGCTGGCGATCAGGAGCTGGGATGGCGTGGCGGGTCCGGAGTCGAAAGGGCACTGGCCGATCCGGCTTTTCCGCGGCCTCGTGGCGGAGCGGGTTTATGGCCGCCTGCTCGCTCCGGCGCAGGGCGGGTTGGGCCATCCGGTGTATTTCGAATTCAACTACGAGGAGCCGTTGTGGCTTCTCGTTTCGCGCCGTGATTCCTGGACCGCGCGCGCGACAGGCGGCTGGGAGGCCGAGCTTCTCGAAGTCGTCGATCAGGTCCTGGACGAACTCCGGGCGAGAGCCGGCGGCGCGCATGCGCAGACGTGGGGCGATCACAATCGGATCGACATGTGTCATCCGCTGGCGCGCTTCGTGCCGGCGTTGCGCGACTGGCTTGGGGTGGAGCGGACGCCGGTGGCGGGAGACTCCTTCGCGCCGAACGCGCTTCATCGCGGGCACGGCCCCTCCGAGCGATTCGTGGTCTCCCCGGGTCGCGAGAAGGATGGGATCATGCACCTTCCCGGCGGGCAGAGCGGGCATCCGCTTTCGGCCTACTTCCGGGCCGGGCATGAGGCGTGGGTCCGGCAGGAGGCGACGCCGTTTCTTCCGGGAGAGCGCCGGCATCAGTTGAGGCTGGTTTCCCCGGTGTTTAATCGCCAATGAAAAGGGGATTCATCCCAGGGAGCTTGCGCCGTTGAGCATTCGCCGCACATCTATGCGCATTGAGCGCAACCACAGAAGAACGCCCTTGCACGTGTGTTCCAGAGTGTCCGCGGCGCCTGGCGAGTCGCCCGCCCTGAAATCCTTATATCAGGAACCGGCGGGGTTTTCGACACCCCCGCCCAACCACGATCGCGTATGAACAAAAGAATAAAAGCCCGCGGGCTGGGCCGTTTTCCCGGCGCGTCCACATTTGTCTTCATGGTTTCGCTTGCGGCTTCGCCCTCGATGTCCGCCCAGGCCGCCTCCTCCACGGCAGCGGGGCCGGCCATCGAACTCGAGGTGTTTACCGTCACGGGTTCGCACATCCCGACGACCGAGACCACATTCGACGCGCGCGCCACGCCGGTGACGATCGTCGCGCGCGAAGAGATCGAGGCGCGCGGTTATTCCACGCCGACGGAGCTGCTGCAGAACCTCGTGGTCAACAACGGCGGCTCTGTTCCGATTTCCAACGGCGGCACGCTCTTCACGCCCTCGGCCTCGTCGGTCTCGTTGCGCGGCCTCGGACCGGAGGCGACCCTGGTGTTGATCAACGGCCGCCGCGTCGCCCCGTTTCCGATCGGCGACGGAGCGACCACGGCCTTCGTCGATCTCAACTCCTTTCCGCTCGCGGCGATCGATCGCATCGAGGTGCTGAAGGACGGGGCGTCCGCCACCTATGGAGCGGATGCCGTGGCCGGCGTGGTCAATATCATCACCCGCCGCAACTTCGACGGCTCGGAGGCCACCATCCGCTATGGCAACACGACCGAGAAGGACGCGGGCGAGGTCGTCGCCAATATCATCACCGGCGTCTCGAGCGCCGACACGAACGTCACGATCGGCGTCAACTATTACAAGCGAAACGCCATCTTCAACAGCGACCGCGCCTACTCGCAGGTTCCGCCGTTCCTGAGCACGAGTTCGAGCCCGTACAATTTCGAAGTCAGCCGCGCGGCTGTCGAAGAGGCGCTCGGCCTCGCGCCCGGGGCGCCGCTTCCGGGCGATCCCATCGAAGACGACGACGGGCTGCTCGATTCGTTCTTCGCCTCGACCTTCGAAAACCGCGAATCGAACGACGGGACCCTGCCCGCCAGCGCCTACACTTATGGATCCGGCTACGACTCGGTATATAATTTCAACGAGACGGCCGGCTCGTACCCGGAAACGGAGCGCGTCGGCGGCTTCCTTTCCTTCGATCGGAAGGTGTCCGGCCTGGAAAACGTCGAGATCTACGGCGACCTGTTTTATCAGGAAGTGCGCACGATCAACGAGCTCGCGCCCGGGGCCACCGGCGATTTCCTGAATCCGGGCGGCGTGCCGATCGTCATCCCGGCGCGGACCGATGCGCCGATCGGCGATCGCCTCGCCGCGGCGGGCGCGTTCAATCCCTTCAATCCCTTCAACCAGGACCTGTCGGAGAGTTCGCGCGCGCGCCTCGCCGAGTTCGGCAATCGCATTTATCGCGACACGAACACGGCGTTCAACATCGACCTCGGCATTCGCGCCACGAATCTCTTCGGCGACTGGACGATGGACGCGTCCGCGATGTTCAGCCGCGTCGTCAACAGCCAGCGCAACACGCTCGTGTCCATCTCGCGCTTCAACCGGCTGATGAACGCGGCCGATCCCATCTTCGATCCTTCGAGCGATGAATATATCGGCACGACGATTCCCTTCAATCCGTTCGGCTATTATCGAAATCCAATCGAGAACAACACCCTCGTCGTTCCGTTTGCGCAGGCCGAGCTGAAGGATCGCAACGAGTCGAGGCTGTCGGGCGGGCAGATGACCTGGTCGACACCGGCCCTGTTCGACCTTCCCGCGGGCCCGGCGGGCTTTGCCGCGGGGGTCGAGTATCGGTTCGAGGATCTCGTCCAGTCGCCAGACGAAGCGGGCCGCACGGGCGACGTCATCGGCAGCTCGACGGCCAACGTCACCGACGAGGATCGCGAGATCGGCGCGATTTACGCCGAGTTCGAGCTGCCGCTGGTCGCTCCGGAGCAGCGGGTCTCCGGCATCCATTCGCTCAGCGCCAGCGTCGCCGGCCGCTACGAGGATTTCGTTTCGCAAAACGACAGCATCTTCGTGCCGAAGGTGTCGCTTCGCTACATGCCGGTGGATGATTCGGTCGTGGTGCGCGGCAGTTGGGGAAGGGGATATCGCCAGCCTTCGATGTACGAACTCTATGCCTCGGGACTGACCTACGGGCTGTCGCCCGTCACCAACCCGCTGACCGGCGTGAACGAGCCCGAGGAGGAGGTGACCATCGCCTCGAGCCGCGAACTCGAGGCCGAGAAAACCGAAAGCCTCTCCTTCGGCGTGGTGTGGACGCCGCGCTTTCTCCAGGGAAACCGCTCCGGATTCAGCATCAGCGTGGACTACTGGGACATCGATCGAAAGGGAAACGTCACGGTGGATCACCAGGATGTCGTGAACCGCTACTTCGCCGGCGAGACGCTGCTTCCCGGGGAGAGCGTGCAGATCAGCGGCAGCAACCAGATCATTCTCGTCAACGGCGTCTTCCGCAACCTGGGCAACGAGAAGGCCAAGGGCTACGACATCTCCGCCAGCTATTTCTGGGTGGACGACAATCTCGGGCGGTTCGATGTCGGCGTGAACGCCACGCGCACGAACTCCTACGAGGTCCAGCAGTTCGCCGGGGCTCCGTATTTTGAATACATCGGCTGGCCGACGGACGTGGTCTTCGACAACATCACGGGCTCTCCGATCCCGGGCGCCGCCGACGACGCCTACCTGAGGTGGAAGGGCGAGATTTACGGCGCGTGGGCAAAGGGCGGCTCCTCGGCGCGGATCTCGGGCAGTTACCTGCACGGTTACCGCGACTTCCGCAGCGAGTGGGATCCCGACGATCCGTTCAACCCGGCGGGTTTCGCCCGCGTGTCCTCGACGGTCATCTGGGACATCTCGGCCAGCCACACCTTCTTCGCGAACGACGCGGGTTGGATGGGCGACACCAGGCTCACGGTCGGCGTGAACAACGTTTTCGACAAGGCGCCGCCGTTCGTCTCGAGCTGGGACTTCAACTCCACGGGATATTCCGGCTTTCTCTACAATGCCGAGGGCCGTTTTGTTTATATACAATTGAGCAAACGGCTCTGAGCCGTGGAGAGGAACAAGGTTTAAGAGCGCAAGGATCGAGTCCAGGCCTGGAGCGCGGCGGGCTTTGTCTGCCGCGTTCAAGAGGCGCTGAAGCGGTTTGCCCGCGCTCTTAAACCTTATTTACGCGACGCTGGAGGATGCGGCCCAAGGGACGGTTTCCATGGGCCAACCTTCACAGGTTTTGCAAAAAGAAACTCGTGGCGCGCGTTCGGGTTCCGGCGGGCGCGTCGATACGGCAGGGAACGTAGATCATATCTCCCACGCTCGTCATCCCGTATCGCATCATGATCTTTCATTTTCTAGACCAACACCGCTGGTGGTTCATCGTCACCATGTCGGCGGTCACCTGGATCGCCACGGCGGCCGCGATGGCCGGCCTCGCCGCCGCCGACACCGCGCAGTTTTCGGGCCCGGCGTCGATCGCGGCGGCGATCGCGATCGTCGCGACATCCGTCTACTTCCTCACCTCGGCGCACTTGATCCGGGTGTGGACGCTCTTTCGCCTTCGCCGGCAGATCGGCAAGCGCGAGGCCTTTCTCGAGGAGATCGCGCAGAAGCTGGCGGTGGCCGAAAAAGACGCGCTGCGCTGGCACGATGTGCATCCGGTCGATGTCGAGCTTCGCGAAGTCCTCGACATGGCGACCGAGCAGGAGCGCCGCGCGCTGCAGACGCTGACGCTGGCGCGCAGCGCGAGCCCGAAGGATCTGGAGATGCGGATCCGCTCCCTGGGCACGCCGCTCTGGGAGGAGTGGATGCGCCGTTTCCGCGGCGTGGCCTCTTATCGCGATTACGAGGTCGTGGTGCGGACGGCGGCGGCCGAGATGGATGTGGCGACCGACAAGGGCTACGCGCACGCCGAGCTGGAGTCGGCCCTGCTGCGCCGCATTTTCGCCGCCCGGCTGGCGCTTTTGCAGCCGGAGGATCGCGAGCGGGTGCTGGGTGTCTGGCGCGGGTTCGCCCTCGATCACCCGGACAGCCTTTCGACTCCCCTGCCGGCCGAGTCGCCCGACCAGGAGACTGATCTCACGGGCGCGGGCGCCTACGCGATGGCGACCGTTCTGGCCGGCGCGGTGGTGCATGAGCGCGGGTTGACGCTTCCCACCTCGTTTTTCCATGGCGTTTCGGCCATGCTCCCGCCGATGGTCGGCGCGCTGGGCTGGAGGATCACGACCGGCGCCTCCGCGCGCTTCGTCCGCTTCTGGCGCATGCGCCGCGTGCTGCCCGCGATCGTGTTGATCGCCCGCATGCGCTCCGGCCTGCGCGTGCGCCGCGCCAGCCATATGCAAAAACTGGACGCGGAGCAGGCCAACCTGCGCCGCACCGCCGGATTCGTCGACGGGCAGTTGCTCGATCTGCGCGAGCAGGAGGGACATCTGAGCCAGCTCAAGTTTTCGATGCGGCGGCTGCGGATGGTCATCCCGCTCGCATAAGCCGAACGGCTGCCGCTGAAGTTTTTTGGGGAGCAGACGAAGGGGGTCGTCAGCCGGTATGTGGGAGCAACGGCGGGCGGCCCCCTTCTTATTTCAGGGGACAGGTGTCAGGGGGCGGAACTCAGCCTGCGGCGGGCAGTGAGTTGAGTTCGCAGGCTCCTCCGGCGCAGGCGATTTCCTGTTGCAGCGCGGTCGCGTCCGAGGTCTCGCGCATGTCCGCGTAGTCGACCGCGTGGTAGGCGAGCGCGTTCCACTTGCGGATGTCCTCGTCGGTCGTGATCTCTTCGCGCGGGGCCTGCAGGTAGGTCTTGTCGCCCACGTCGGTGAGCAGGGCGATGCCGGTGAAGTGCTCGCGGTTTTCCCAGATGAAGCCGGCGACGTCGTCCCACTCGGACTCGGCGACGCTCACGGTGTTGGAGACGTTGTGGTGCAGGCCCGGCGAGTATTGCTCGACGGCGCGGCCCGGCTCGACCCAATGACGCTGCACGAGCTTCACGCAATCGAGGAAGCGCGTGGCGGAGACATCGTGCCGCGTGATCGCGTGCTCGGGCGCTTCGACCGGGAAGGTGACGACGTCGTCGGTGGACTGGTTGTAGGCGCTCTTCTCGGTCATGTGCGCATTGGCCGTTTTGAAGAAGCGATAGACCGGATCGATGCGGTTGGCCTGCACGCGGCGGAAGTAACGCCGCGCGTGGTGCGGGTGGATGCCGGAGCCGGTGCCGAGCAGGAGCGAGGCGGTGCCCTCCGGCTTCACGCATGTCGTGCGGGCCGCGCGGCGGATGCCGAGCAGATCCGCGAAGAGCGCGTTGGCGCCGCGAACCATCTCCGCGCCGGCCTCGAGCGTCGCGGCGTCGAGGAGCAGCTCGGGATTGTCGAGG
The DNA here is from genome assembly GCA_964517665.1 of uncultured Opitutaceae bacterium. Classification (GTDB taxonomy): domain Bacteria; phylum Verrucomicrobiota; class Verrucomicrobiia; order Opitutales; family Opitutaceae; genus Congregicoccus. The sequence goes on from CAZFCY010000006.1 coordinate 51,516, forward strand.
ATGCCGCAGATGGAAACGCCGAGCAGCGCCTCGCGCTGATTGATCCAGCGGGTGACGGGCCCGAGGTAGGGGATGTCCGTATAGGCGGCCTGGAGTGTGCCGAGGAGCGCGGCGTACTTGCAGAGTTGCAGGAACTCCTCGCGGTTCTTCGGGATCGATCCGTTGATCGTCGAGAGGTTGCACATCTGCCAGCCGGTGAGCGTCTCCCCGGCGTGCAGGGGTTCGGTGTAGCCGAGCTGGCGCAGGCGCGCGATGTCCTCCCCGGTCACGACGAGGCGCGGGTGCAGGCCGATCTCGACGCACGGGTTGGCGCCGTAGTCCTTGTCGGCGGAAAAATAGAAACCGGGTTCGCCGAACTCCTTCTGCCTTTCGAAGAGGTGATCGAAGACCTCGCGGGTGGCGGTCTTGCGCTCGAGCAGCGCGGAGTTGTTGGAGAACGCGCGCTGCGGGTTGGTTTCGAACCAGTTGCCCGTCTTCGCATTGGCCATCTCGGCGTCGTCGGGCGAGAAGAGGCAGATCGTGGCGGAGCGGCGCACGCCGCCGGAGAGCACGGCCTGCGCGAGGTGCATGACGATGTCGTAAACCTCGATCGGACGAAGCTGGCGCCCGGCCGCGCCGCGCAGGATTTTGGAGACGGCGTCGATGCCGCGCTTGAGCGGAAGGTGGCCGGGGGCGCGACCGCCCGCGGTGCGAAGCGGCGCGCCGCGAGGGCGGACTTCGGAGAAGTTGAACTCGGCAAACGTCTTGTCGTAAAACGATTCGAAGAGCGCGCCGATCGCGTCCGACCAGCCTTCGATCGTGTCGGCGACGGTGACGTGTTTCACCGGAAGCTCCATTTCCTCGCCGCGGATGGGAAACGCGGGAAGTCTCTCGACGTGATGCTTCTGCACCGAGAAGCCGACGCCGGTGCCGCAGAGCAGAAGATAAAAGGCCTCGCGGAAGAACGCCGGCCGGTCGGCGAAGCTGAAGCTGCAATTGTAGAGCCGGGCGTGCGCGGCCTCGATCGCGGGCCCGCCGAACTGCACGCTGCGCATCGAGGGCAGGATCCTGCGGTCCTTGACCATCTCGAACGCGGTCCAGATCTCATCGGTCAGCGAGCGGAAGGGGCCGAAGTCCTTCGCGAAGGTGTCGCCGACTTCGTTGTCTTTCCTGAGTTGCTCGAGCACGGAGCCTCGCGGCATCGCAGTGGCCTTGGGCGCGAACATGCGCAGGTGCATGTTGCGCACCCGCTCGGCCGTCTCGGGCCAGATTTCGCGCCGCCCGAGATCGGCGCGGTAACGCGCGTAGCGCGAGATGGCGATGAAGTCCTGCAGGCCGTTTGCCTCGTGATGGCGCGGGCGCAATTCGCCCTTGAGCGTGCGATAGACGACGTAGGACCGCGCGACCTCCCAGTCGCCGACCATCGCGATGCAGGTCTCCACGAGGTTCTGCAGGTCGTCGATCGAAACCGGCTGGTCCGAAGGAAACCGATGCAGGGCCGCGCGCTCGACCATGCCCGTGAGTTGCTGGCAGCGCTCGAACGCATCCTCCTCCAGGCCGAAGAACGCATCCGCGTCGTCGCGGCGCGGATTCTCCGAAGTGCCGTTGGCCACCTGATAGTAGGCGAGCGCGATCGCGCGGGTGATGCGCTGGGAATCCCAGGGCGCGACCGTGCCGTCGCGCTTGGAAACCTGGCGGCCGATCAGAGGAGACACCGGCTGCGCGGCCGGGTCGTTGAGAATGGACATTTTGAGCTGCTTCATCGCGTGGTCTCGCGGAGTTTTATGGCTGAGGATTTTCCGGAACCCGCGGCGCAACGGGGGGGGGAATGCGCGGCGGTGCGAACGGTGAGAAAAACGACCTCTCGAGTATTCGAAAGGCGATCGGGTGAGACAACGCAAAGATGAGCGCGATGACAATTCGTTTGCGCCCGCGCGGGTCGCTTTCGATGAGCGGAAATTTTTCGTCGAAGCGACGCGTCGATCGCATGCGGCGCTCGCGGCGCGCGCATCGCCCCGAAACGTTCAGACCGGCGGCGCTTCTTCTTTCGTGTCGGCCGGCGGCGGTGTTGTCGGCGTTGTCGCTGGCGGCGTTTCGGAAGACGATTCGGCCGGCGCGGCGGGTTCCGCCATGGCGGCGCTGGCGGGCGTGCGGCGCGGCCTGGGTGGTCGCGCGGGCGGGCGGATGGTTGGCGAAGTCGTCTCGCGCATCACCTCGCGCAAATTTTCCTCAACACCGCTCGTCGCGCGCTTGAACTCGCGGATGGCGCGTCCAGCCGCGCGGCCCAGCTCGGGCAGGCGTTTCGACCCGAACATGAGCAGGGCAAGGATGCCGATGACGAACATCTCCATGCCGCCGATGCCCTCGAGAAATGCGACCACGCGAATCATACGAACGTCCACTGAAACGCTTCCGCGGGGATTTGTCCACCTGCGGATCGTCGGCAGGGATGGGTCTTGTGGACCCCAGGGGACTCGTCGGTCCTGTTCAGTGGAACTCGACGCTTTCCTCGTCGAGGATCGCGGCGGGCCCGGGGTGATCGGGCGAGCGGATCGATTCCACCATGTCCTGGATTTCCTGCGGCGGCGGCGCGGTGCAGCGTGAAACGGTGAGCGTGACGGCGAGATTCAGCAGCATGCCGACCGTGCCGATGCCCTCGGACGAGATGCCGAACCACGGGGCCATGCCGGCGAATTTGTTGAGATAAATGTAGGTCGTGGTGAAGACGAGGCCGACGATCATGCCGGAGACGGCGCCGGCGCGATTGGTGCGCTTGTCGAAGATGCCGAGGATGATGATCGGGAAGAAACTCGCCGCCGCCAGGCCGAACGCGAACGCCACCACCTGCGCGACGAATCCGGGCGGGTTGATGCCGAAATAGCCGGCGACCGCGATCGCGAGGACGATCATGACGCGGCCGACGAGCACGCGCTTCGCCTCGGTCGCCTTTGGATTGATCAACCGATAATAGACGTCGTGCGCGATGGAACTCGAGATCACGAGCAACAACCCGGCTGCAGTCGAGAGCGCCGCGGCGAGGCCGCCGGCCGCGACCAGCGCGACGACCCACGGCGCGAGCCGCGCCACCTCGGGCGTGGAGAGCACGATGATGTCGTTGTCGATGTAGAACTCGTTTCGCGTCTCCAGATTGGGCCGCGTGAAGTCGAACCTGCCGTCCGGGCCCTTCAGGTAGGCCTCGCCCGGCGCGAGGGTGAGGATGCCGTCGCCGTTCTTGTCGGCATACTGCAGCAGCTTCGTCTCGTGCCATTTCGTCGCCCATTCGAGCGATTCGACCTCGGCGATCGTCTTGCCGTGGAGCGACTCGATCAGGTTCGACCGCGAGAAGACCGCGAGCGCCGGCGCCGTGGTGTAGAGCAGCGCGATGAAGAGCAGCGCCCAGCCGGCCGAGTAGCGGGCGGCGCGCACGTTGGGCACGGTGTAGAAACGCACGATCACGTGCGGCAGGCCCGCGGTGCCGACCATCAGCGCGATGGTGATGAAGAGCACGTCGAGCATCGATTTGCTCGCGAAGGGTTTCGTGTATTCCTGAAACCCGAGATCGATCTGCACCTGGTTGAGCCGCTCGACGATGTCGCTCGTCGTGAAAGCGACTTGCGGGATGGGGTTGCCGGTCAGCATCCACGCGAGCGCGCCGGCCGGGAGCAGGAACGCGATAATGAGCACGCCGTATTGGGCGACCTGCGTCCACGTGATCCCCTTCATGCCGCCGAGCACCGCGAAGAAGGCCACGATGATCATGCCGACGATCACGCCGGTGTTGATGTCCACCTGAAGAAAACGGCTGAAGACGATGCCGACGCCGCGCATCTGGCCGGCGACATACGTCATCGAGATGAAGATCGCCGCAATCACCGCCACCACGCGCGCCAGGCGCGAGCCGTAGCGGTCGCCCACGAAATCCGGCACGGTGTACTTGCCGAACTTGCGGAGAAACGGCGCGAGCAACAGCGCCAGCAACACGTAGCCGCCCGTCCAGCCCATGAGGTAGATCGAGCCGTCGTAGCCCATGAACGAGATGAGCCCGGCCATCGAGATGAACGACGCGGCCGACATCCAGTCCGCCGCGGTCGCCGCGCCATTCGCGATGGCGGGCACGCCCTGCCCGGCGACGTAGAAGCCCTTCGTGTCGCGCACGCGGGCCCACCAGCCGATGTAGAGGTAAATGAAAAACGTGATGCTGACCAGGATGTAGGTCCAGACTTCGACGCTCATGGCTGCTGGTCCTTCTTGAAGGTACTGTCGAGCCGGTCCATGCGGCGCGCGTAGAAGAAGATGAGAGCGACGAAGACGAGGATCGAGCCCTGCTGCGCCATCCAGAAACCGGCCGGGAGCCGGCCGACGCGGAAGTGGTTGAGCGGCTCAACCAGCAGGATCGCGGCGACGATCGAGACGAGGGCCCAGACAGCAAGCAGTCCAAGCGTGAGGCGGATGACGGCGCGCCAGTAGGCGATGCCGTTCGAGGCGGGTTTCGAGGGATGGGGGGGCATCGACAGAGAACGGGCAGTTTTGAAAAAACCCGGCGAGCATGAGAAAGCCGGGGCCGAGGGCAATGGCGTTTCAGGATTTCGCGCAACAGTGCGGCTGGGACGCATGGGCCGCCATGCCGCCGCGCCCGCGCCCCACTGCATTTCCTTGACCGCGCGCGCGCGCGCTTTCTGTTTGGCGCGATCATGACTGACGCGGGCCCGAACGCCCACAACCACGCCGGCGGCGCCCCGGAGGTCTCCCTGATCATCCCGTGCTACAACGAGGAGACGGTTCTCGCCGCGCTCTTCGAACGCGTCGCCGCCGCCGCCGCGACCTGGGGCTGCGCCTGGGAGGTGGTGTGCGTGGACGATGGCTCGCAGGACCGCACGTGGGCCATGCTTCAGGCGCAGCATGCGAAGGATCCGCGTTGGAAATCCGTCTCCTTCGCGCGCAACTTTGGCCAGCAAACCGCGATCTCGGCGGGCCTCTTTCACGCGACCGGCCGGGCGATCATGATCATCGACGCCGACCTGCAGGATCCGCCCGAGATGTTGAAGGGGTTCATCGAGAAGTGGCGGGAGGGCTACGAGGTCGTCCATGCCATCCGCATCCGGCGGCGTGGTGGCATCGGCAAGCGAATGGCGTATTGGACGTTTTATCGGCTGCTCGCCACCACGTCCTCGCTGCCGATTCAGAAGGACTCCGGGGATTTCTGCCTCATGGACCGCCGCGTGGTCGACGTGCTCAACTCGATGCCGGAGCGCCATCGTTTCCTGCGCGGCTTGCGCGTGTGGTCGGGATTCCGGCAGATCGGCATCGAATACCGGCGTCCGCTCCGGGCCGCGGGCGAGACGAAGTACACCGCGCGCAAGCTCTTCAACCTCGCCTTCGACGGCCTCTTCACGTTCTCCGATCTGCCGTTGCGCGTGGCCGTTTTCCTCGGCCTGGGGATCTCGGGCCTCTCGCTCGTCCTGTTCGCGCTGGTGATTCTGCAGCGCATGTTTCCCGGCATCCCCGACGCGATCGGGCTGGGTCTGGTCACGGACTCGGTCATGCAGACGACCGCGATCGTGTTCTTCGGCGGCGTGCAGCTTTTTTGCACCGGCCTTCTCGGCGAATACCTCGGGCGTGTTTACGACGAAGTGAAACGGCGCCCGCAATGGGTCCTGCGCGAGGCCATCGGCGTCCAGCCGCGGGTGCCCCCGCATTGATCGGATGTCAGGGGATCGGGCTCAGGAGACAAAGGCTCGCGCGCCTGGCTTGCGGCTTTCGGCTTGTTCCGGCTCGCTTCGCGCCCGGTCTTGTCGCTTCGCTCGGAACGACCTTCGACTCCTGCGCTCTCCGCCATGACTTCCAGCCGGACACAAAGCCCTCCGCCGTTCTCGCACGAACGTCTTTTCTGGCGCGCCCTCGGCGTGACGTGCGCGCTGAAGGTCGTGCTCGCCGCGATCGTGCCGGTCACGGGCGACGAGGCCTATTTCGCGCTCTGGGGCATGTATCCGGATTTTGGGTACTACGATCATCCGCCCATGGTGGGCTGGTGGCTCTGGGCGATGCTGCTGGGTGGAAACTCGATCCTGCTCGCGCGCCTGCCGGCGATCCTCGTGACGGCGGCCGCGGCCCTCGTCATCCGCTGGGCGCTGCGCCCCCTGGATCGCCGCAAGGCGGACATCGTGGCGACGCTCTTCGTGCTCACGCCGCTTCACGCGCTCGGGATCATCACCACGACGGACACGCCGCTGATCTTCTTCTCCGCGATCTCGGCGGCGTTTGCCTATCGCGCCTATGTTCACGGGCGCTGGTGGGACGCGCTGCTCGCGGGCGTCTTCCTCGGCGGCGCGTTTCTCTCGAAGTATTTCGCGGTCCTGCTCGGGATCAGCTATGCCGCCTTGTTTCCCGGCATGCGGGGGCTTCGCCGGGGGTCGGCGCCGGTGCTGCTCATCGTGCTCGGCGCCTCACCCGCCATCGCGCTCAACGTCGTCTGGAACTACGAGCACGGCTGGCCGAACATCATGTTCAACCTCTTCAACCGGCACGGCGATTCCGGTTTCTCGCTCGTCAATCCGCTGATCTTTCTCGCCGTGTCCGCCTTCTGGCTCGGCCCCGGGATCCTCGGGGGGCTTTGGGCCGCGCGCGCCGCCATCGGCCGGGGATTTTCCGAATGGTGGAATGTGGCGGCCTGCAACGGCGTCATCGTCTTCTTCTTCGCCAGCCTCGTGCCCGCGGGCCTGTTCTTTCTGCTCTCGTGGGCGAAGGCGGTCGGCTTCCACTGGTTGATGTCGTTCCTTCCTCTGTTCTTCCCGGTGTTGTTTGCCGTCGTGGACGAGGCGCGGCTCGCGCGCATGCTGAAGCCCACGGCGTGGTTTTCGGGAACGCTCGCCGTGATCGTGGTGATCGCGTTGCAGATCCCGGAGGCGTGGTTCAAATCGGCCAAAAGCTACGAGTCGATCCTCCTCTCGACCGACACCGGCAGCGTGCTCGAGGCGCTGGAGCCGTGGACCGGCGCGGACGGCGGCTATCTGCTCGCGACCAGCAGCTACACGAAGGCGGCGATGCTCGAATTCAAAACGGGCAAACACGTCCCCGTGGTCGGCCGCGGTTCCTTCAACGGCCGGCACGACGACATGCTCACCGATTTTCGCCAACTCGAGGGGCGGAACATTCTGCTCATCGACATCGGTGAAGAACGCGTCGCCCGCGGCAAGGCGTGGTTTCGCGAGTCCGAAATCCGCGTGGTCGAGGTGCTCGGAGGCAGGTTCGCGATCCTGCTCGGCCAGGATTTCGATTACGAAGCCTACCGCCGCGACGTGCTCCAAGAGGTCGCGGATGACTTCTACGACATCCCGCCGTGGCTCGCGAAGGCGATGAAGGGGAGCTTTTTTCTCGAGCGCTACGACCTTGTTTCGTCGCCCCGGCCGTAGGGGCTTCGGCCGGGTGGGATGCCATGCGCGAGTTGTTGATCCGTCTTCTCCAGCGAGGGGGTCGTTTGACGCGCGCCCGCGCGGGCGGTATCGTCGGGATCGCGTTATGAAGCCTCGCCTGAATTATATTGAACTTTCGGCCAGGGGATTCGGAGCCATGCTCGCGCTCGAGAGCTGCGTCCGCCAGTCCGGACTCGACCACCGGCTGCTCGAACTCGTGAAGATTCGCGCCTCCCAGATCAACGGCTGCGCCTACTGCCTCGACATGCATACGAAGGACGCGCGGGCGGCCGGCGAAACGGAACAGCGCATCTATGCGCTCAACGCGTGGCGCGAGACGCCGTTCTTCGACGACCGCGAACGCGCCGCGCTCGCCTGGACCGAAGCCGTCACCCTCGTCGGCGAGGGGCACGTGCCCGACGAGGTCTATGAAGCGGTTTCGCGGCATTTCGACCAGGAGCAGCTCGTTCACCTGACATTCGCGATTGTCGCCATCAACGGTTGGAACCGGCTGGCCATCGCCTTTCGCAGCGAACCCGGCACGTATCAACCGCCCCGGCCGGCCGCGCGGCCCCCGGCGTCATGAAACGCGCCCGGCCCGCGCTCGCGATCAAGCGCGCCTACGACCCGCCCGCGGCCTCGGATGGAAAACGCCTCCTCGTCGAGCGCCTCTGGCCGCGCGGCATCACGAAAGAGGCGCTGAAGGCGGACGCGTGGCTGCGCGATGTCGCGCCGAGCACGGAATTGCGAAAATGGTTTTCTCACGACCCGGAGAAATGGGCGGAGTTTCAGCGCCGTTACCGGGCGGAACTGGACGCGCATCCGGAAGCGTGGGAGGAGATCCTGGCCGCCGCTCGCGAAGGCAGGGTCACGCTCCTCTTCAGCTCGCGCGACACCGAGCACAACAACGTCGTGGCATTGCGCGATTATCTCACGTCGAAGGGGACGCGGAAGCGTTGAGACGCGCGAAACGGACCCGGTTCGATCCCGCCGCGGGCTGAAGGGTTAAACCCGGGCTGAAGGCTCAAACCCGACTGTCTGTGGCTGACTAAAAGCAAGGGTGGAGAACTGCCCCGCTGACAGGCGCGAGAAATCGACCCATTCCCCGCGTTTTGGGAGAGGAGAAGGCGTGGCCCCGGTTCGGCTCCGCAACCCGCTCGGCCACGCCAGAGCAATGGCCTTGCCGCCATCTCAGACATTCGGGTTTGGCCCTGCTGGAAAAAGCGTTTTCCCGCCGCCGCTCGATCTCCGCCGATCGTTTCGCCAGCGCCTGCCGTCGCACACGGGGGGCTCAAAAAACCGCATTGAGCCCCGAACGTGCCCGTAAGTGGATGGATTCAGTCGCACGGACTCGTCTGCCGATATATCAAACTTTGCCCCCGAACACCGTTGTCCGGGTGTTGTGGGGGCCGGGAGCTGATCACTCCCGGCTACCCGATTCGGCATCTTCTACTTCTCGTAGTGATGGTGCGATCCGGTGATAGGTGTTCCCGGCGCAGCCGGTTGAAGCGATTCGCGAAGGTCGCCTGCAGCCACTGC
>CAZFCY010000007.1:0-1769 GCA_964517665.1 uncultured Opitutaceae bacterium
CGGTTGGTTCGGCTGCAGCGCCGCCAGCGGCTGAAGACCATGGCGGGCATTCAACGCATGCAGGTAGCCCAACTCGTCAGGCCGGTTCTCCAATTCCACCCGGCCCGTGACGGTGCGGAGGGTCTGGGCCGTGACCTCGCCCGGTCCGCGGTTGACCAGCGCATGACCGATCCGCACGGCCGACCGGTGATCGTCCCGCTGGATCGTCACCCGCTGCAGCACGTCGCACGACTCGTGCTGCGATTCCCAGACTCCGTCGCCCGCGGCCCGCCAGGGAGAATACCGGTTGGTCGCCGGCGCTCCGTCGCGCCCGATATGGGCCGAGCACTGGAACGAGAGCGCAAGGCGCGTCGGGCTGTGGACGAGCCGAAACCCGGCTCCGTTGGATTGGTCGATTTGGATCATGGTTTGAACGGGTGCAGCGGATCCGCGCCGGAAACTGCTGCCACAAGCGGTGGAATCATGGGGAGAATCCGTTTCGCGCCCCACTCCCGTTCATCCAACGGATGAGTGGTCGGATCCCTCTATCAGGGCTCCTCTTTTGCGCTCTTTGCGCTTAATGAACTGCCCGACTTGGGATCAATCGTCTGCTGAGGCGATGTTTTCACGGCGGTGAATCCACCGTCGATGGGCAGCATGGCGCCGGTGATGCGCTGCGCCTGCGGCCCGACGATGAAGGCCGCAAAGCGCGCCACTTCTTCCGGCCGCGCGATGCCGCCCGGGTGCAGCAGGCCGGCGGCGGCCCGCTTGGCCGGGTCCGCCAGCCATGCCTGCTGGCATTCGGTCTCGACGAAGCCGGGCACGATGCAATTCACCCGCACGCCAAACTGCGCGTAGTAACCCGCCATCGAGCGGGTCATCGAGATCACCCCGCCCTTGGCGGCGGTGTAGGCATCGAATCCCGGTTCGGCCAGCACCGCATCCACGCTGCTGGTGTTGAGCACGCAGCCGCCGCCGGCCGCGATGATCGGCGGTATGGCGTACTTGCTGCATAGAAACACACCCTTGAGGCAGACCCCCAGCATCTTGTCCCAGACCCATTCCTCCAATTCGGTCACCGGCCGATCCTGCTCGTTGCAGAGCACGGTCGTGGCCGCGTTGTTGTACAGGATGGTCAGCCGGCCGAACTCCGCCACGGCCCGCGCGGCCACGGCCTGGGCGTCGGCTGCCCGGGAAACGTCACACCGGTGATAGAGGGCGTTGCCCCCGGCCGCCCGCACCCGCCGCACGGTTTCCTCCCCCCCGGCGTCATCCACATCAGCCACGACGACCGCCGCGCCCTGCCGCGCAAACTCGACGGCTGCGGCGCGCCCGATTCCGGAAGCGGCGCCGGTGATGATGGCCACCTGGCCGGACAACGAATCCGTCATCTCCGGTTGTCGATTCATGATCAATAAGTCGCCCGCCCCCCGGACAGATCGTAGGTGAAGCCGGTGGTGAAACTCGCGGCGGGCGAGACAATGAACGCGGCCATCCGGGCAAACTCCTCCAGGGTGCCGCAGCGCTTCATCGGAATTTTGCTCGTCATGTAATCGATCTGGGCCGGCGGCATCGTGTCGTGCAGGTCGGTCATGATCACGGCGGGAGCAAGCGCGTTGATGGTGATGCCGGCGCCGGCGTACTCCTTGCCCTGCGCCTTGGCGAGGCCGATCACGGCGGCCTTGGAAGCCGAGTAGGCCGCCATGCCCGCATTGCCCTCCTTGCCGGCAATGGAGGCGATGTGCAGGATCCGGCCGTATTGGCGCTCGAGCATGTGCGGGATGACCAGC
>CAZFCY010000007.1:1779-27545 GCA_964517665.1 uncultured Opitutaceae bacterium
ACCAGCCGGCTCATGACCAGGCACGAGCGCAGGTTCACCCGCATCACCCGATCGAAGTCCGCCAGGTCCACCTCATGGCTTCGCACCCCGGTCGTGCCCGTGATTCCCGCCGCGTTCACGAGCATGTCGATCCGGCCCCATTTCCCGAGCACCGCGTCCACCGCCTTGCGGCCTTGCTCCAGGTCGGCGACATCCGCGCCCAGGCCCAGGGCCGCGGCGGGCAGTTCCGCCGCCGCTTTCGCGGCCCTGTCCGCCGCGAGATCGACGAGCGCCAGCCTGACGCCATGCCGGGCCAGTTCGGCGGCAAGCGCCCGGGCCAGCCCGCCGGCGCCGCCTGTGATCACCGCCACCTGGCCGGACAATTCCATCAGGTCAGGCCGCTCCGACGGTTGGACTTTCATAAAGGAGCCGCCCGTCGATCTCGATCTTCACCCGCCGGGCATAACGGGCGACGGTGTCCAGGTTGATCTCCACCCCGAGCCCCGGACCCGGGGGCAGCGACACCAGGCCGTCCGCCCCGAGCTCGATCGGGGCGCGCGTCAGATCGCGCGCCAGTTCGCTGAGTTCCACCGGATATTCGCACAGATCGTGCGAGCCGACTCCGGCATAAGGCTGGAGCGAAGCGCTCAGGGCGAGATTCGAGGTGAAGGTGTGGTTCACGTACCGCACCCGGCGCCGCCGGGCGTGATCCACCACGGCCTTGGCCGCGGAGATCCCGCCAACCCGGCCGGCGTCGATCTGCACATAGCGGATGCCCGCGCGGTCGATCAGTTGCATGGCCATGAGCGCGTTGTGCGAGCCTTCCCCCCCGGCCAGCGGCACGCGCGGAGCTGTGCGCGCCAGCCGGGCGTAGGCGTCATGCTGCATCGCGTCGAACGGCTCCTCCAGCCACACCACCCCCGCTTGCTTCAGGAACGGCAGCCGCCTGGCCGCGGCGGCAACATCATCCCGCCATACCGTACCCGCATCCACCATCACCTTCACGTCCGGTCCGGCCGCCGCGCGGGCGGCCTCGATCTGGGCCCGATCGTGCTTCAGTCCATGGCGGCCGAACGGGCCCCAGCCGAGTTTCACGGCCCGGAATCCCCGGTTCACGAAACGCCGCACTTTCCGGTAGGTTCCCTGCGGCGTGCCGCCGAACAGCGCCGAGGCGTAGGCCGCCTTGGGATACGCGCGGCGATACCCCAGCAGCCGCCACACCGGCTGGCCGCGCCGTTTCCCCAGCAGGTCCCACAGCGCGATGTCCACCCCCGAAAGCATGTGCCCGGCCTGCAAAAGATCGAAGCTGTTGGTTCGCACCAAGCGGCTGATGCGCGCAATGTCACCGGCTCCTTCGAGCCGCTGCCCCAGCACGGAATCGCGGACCGGGCGGCAGGCGCTGTGCGACATCGGGCAGACAAAACTTGCGATCGAAGTCAGCGGCGAGGCTTCGCATTCCCCCCAACCTTCATGGTCGCCCGACCTTACCCGCACCAGCAGCGCGTCCTGGCTGCCGTCGCCGATGGCGCGCACCCGGGGCAGGGCCAGGTAAAACAAATCCACGGCTTCAATTTTCATGTATCATCGAGTCTGGGTGGATCTTTCCATGGAGTCTTTGCCGCAAAAGGCGCCGCACAGCCCAAAAGCAGAAGGGGGTTCCTGCGAATCATGTGGATAAACGCGAATGGGGTCGGGTCATCTGCGTCGATCCGCATGATTCGCGGGAAACGATTGGTCCGGAAGGGTTGTGTTTATTTTGCGCTCCTTGGCGGAAGATCCGACGGCAAAACCATGACGCCGACTGCCCTCCTGCAGCCGGCGTCCAGGCACCCGATCGGAAACGGAACTCAGAACGAATAGGTGACCGAGCCGTGGATATTGCGCTGGGGTCCGCGGAAGGTAATCGAGGGCGGCGACCCGCCGGCAAAGTAATCCTTGTCGAAGAGGTTCTGCACGTTCAACTGGAACTTGAGCGGCTTCCAGTCGTAGTAGAGCGCCACGTCCACCAGCGTGCGGCCGTCATATGTGAACCGGGCGCCGCGGTTCACGTTCTCCATTTCATCGCAATAGGTGAAGCCGCCGGCGATGCCGAAGCCCTTGAGCGTTCCGTCGCGGAAGTCGTAACGCACCCAGGCCGTGGCCGTGGTCTCGGGCACATCGTTGAAGCGCGTGCTGCTGTTGACGTTCCTGGTTTTGAGTTTGGCGATGGTCCCGATGAAGCTCAGGTTGTTGTTCGGCGCATAAAACACATCCAGCTCGGCGCCGGTGGACGTGCCGTCGCCTATGAATTCCTGAAACGAGGTTCCCAACATGTTTTGCGTGCGGTTGGTCAGCGCGATCTTGTAGTAAGATGCCGTCAACGTCAGCCGGCCGCCGAGCAGGTCCAGTTTTACGCCGACTTCCTCGCCGGTATTGAAACGGTTGGGCGCCCGCGGTCCCCGGACAACGGTGCCGTCAGGCTGGAGAATCCCGAGAAACGACGAGGTGGCCAGGTAGTTCTCGTTATAACTCGCGTAGATGTGAAGGCCATCGACGGGCTCCACCATGATGCCGTATTGCTTGGCGTTCTGGGTGTCCTTCGAGTGGTTGAAGGTGTTGGCGCCCGTGAATTCACCGGCGGCATTGTAGGATCCGTTGTAGCTCGTCCCATGAAACCAGTTGCGGGTGATGCCGCCGGTCAGCGTGATCCGATCATCCCACAGCTTGATCAGGTCCATCAAATAGACCTTGGTCAGGTCGAAACCGCCGGCGGGCACGGCCGGGACGGGAATCATATTGTTGACACTGCCCCGCGGCGGCGGGGCAAACGCGTTGGTGGGCTGGATCGGCACATCCCACGGATCCTCCATGCTGCCTCCCTGCACCGTATATTCAGCGCCGTAAAGCAGCGTATGATTGGTCTTGGCCACCGTGAAGACGGCGGTGCTGTCCACAAACGCCCGGTAATCGTAGCGATACCAATGCGGCCCGGCCACGAATCGCTGCACAGTGCCGTCCGCCGCGATGATCGGCCTGCCGCCGGTGGGACGCGTGAAGAGCCGATTGTTGTCGGTATCCGCGGACTGGAAGCCGGCCCGCAGCGCAACGGCGTCGTTGAGCTTGGAATTGAAGGTCAGCCAGGTCCGGTGCTCCTTGAACCGCGCGTTGTTCAGATCAGGATCATCGAACGAGCGCCGGCGCGGCAGGCTGAAGTCGAAGAAGGGATTCGCGGGATCGTTGTCGCCCGTCGGCCCCAGCGCCTGGCCGGTCGGCACCGTGTTCCGCTGGTCCCACCACTGGTATTTGAACGTGATGCTGCTGTCCTCGCTGAACTTGTAGGTGAGCGCCGGGTAGAAAATAAAACGCTCGAGAGAATCCACCTCGGATGGGCCGTCGCTGTCCTGCACCGTCATGATCACCCGGTAGAGCAGCTTGCCGCCGAGCAGCGGCGCGCCGTTGTAGTCCAGTTCCAGCCGGTTGGAATTATACAGGCCGAGCTGGCCTTTGATATAGCCACCCTGCTTTTCCTGCGGCGTCTTGGTGACGACATTGATGGTGCCGCCGGCCGAGCCGGCGCGGGGGAACAGGATGGCCGAGGGGCCTTTCAGCACCTCCACCCGCGCCACGTTGGCCATGTCGCGCGTGATGGAGTCGAACTGGGTCTGCGCTCCGTCGGTCGCCACCGTGGCGCTGAAACCACGCAGCGTTTGCGCCCCCGAGTCGGTGTAGGGCCGGTTGAACGTGCTCATGCCACTGACGAACTTGCTCAGGTCCATCACCTGGAAGGTGGCGGCATCGTCCAGCAGTTCGCGTGTAATCACCGAGATGGAGAACGGCAGGTCGGTGACCGGGATGGCCGCGCCGGTTGCGCTGAGGGAATTGGTGCCGATGTAGCGGCCACCCGAATCCTCGCTCACCACATAAGGAGGAAGCGTGACGGGCCTGTCGTCGTCGTCATCGGCCGTTTGGGCCATGGCCACGGTCGCGAGGACCGCACCAGCAAGGGTGGAGGTGAATACGCGCCTCCCACGGGGGAACAGCATGTGCATGGCTTTGGGTTTGTCTGGGGTTGAAACGAGGCGGCAGGGGTGCCGATGCCCAACATGACCAAAGCGCCATGCGTGGCACAATGCAGCCGATACTCTACCTGTATAGGTTATTTCTTGAAATCCCGGCCCCGTCGCCTTGGTGATGCTGCATGCCCCCGCACCGCCCCACCCTTCGGGATATCGCCAAGGCCACCGGCTTTCATTTCACCACCGTGGGGCTGGCCCTGCGCGGATCGACGCAGTTGCCCGCGGCCACCGTGAGAAAAATCCGCGCCGCGGCGGACCGGCTCGGCTACCGGCCCAGCCCGTTGCTCTCCGCCCTTTCCGCCTTTCGCAGCCAGCCCCCCCGCCACCTCACCGAGATCATCGGCTATTTATGCACCTACGATCCGCGCACCGCCAATGTCCGGTCTCTGCGAACCTTCCGGGCGGCCGCCGCTCTCGCCGACTCCATGGGGTTCAAGCTCGAACCGATCCGCGTGGACCTGAGCGAATCCAACCCGGCGCGCATCGCCTCGATGCTGCACGCCCGCGGAACTCACGCGATCATCCTGCCGCCGATCGTGCCCAAGGCCGGACCGTTCATGGATCTGCCCTGGGAGCAGTTTTCGGTCGTGGGTATTGGTTACTCCATTACAAACATCCGCCCGCATCGCGTCAGTTTCAGCCACTTCCAAGGCATGTTGCTGCACCTGCGCAAGCTGCGCGAACGGGGCTACGAACGTGTCGGCCTCAACCTGACCGCGGAGGTGAATCTGCGCACGGGCGGAAACCTGCTGGGCGCAATGCTGGCCGAACAGCACGACCATCCGCGGCGGAGCCGCATCGAGCCCCTCATTTTCCCCGGCGCGAATGCGGACCGCGACCTCTTCCTGCGCTGGTTCCGCCGGGCCAGGCCGGACTGCATCATCACCAGCAAGCCTAGCGCCACGCTCGACTGGGCGCGGGAGGAGGGCCTGCGGGTGCCGGAGGACGTCGGCATCGCTGCCCAGGCCCTCGACGGCCCCTCGCCCCCCTACGCGGGCATCGACGAACAGGACGAGCACCTCGGCGAGGCCGCCGTGGACCTGGCCGCCTCCCTCCTGCGCGCGGATGAACGCGGCCTGCCCAAATTCCCACGCCAGATCATGGTGGAAGCCAAGTGGGTTTACGCCCCCACGGTTCGCGCCCTGCCCGGAGACGAAAAACCGGAGGAGTGACACTCCTTCGCCGAGGCTCCGTCTCTGCTGAAGTTTACCCGCATATCGGATCCAGCCCGCCTTGCGCGGCGGACGGGGGGACCGTCGACCCCACCTTGGCGCCGGCTCCGCCGGGTCGAATCAAACCAGGTAATAAACCACTTCGTTGCTCACCGTGCCGTCATCGTAAAGGTCCACCAGAGCGTAGGCCGGGTCGAATTCCTGATTCGGGCCGTTCCACCACCGGCCGCAAACCGCGCCGTTTCCAAAGTAACGGACTCCAAGATAAGCAGCCTCATCCACCAAATGGGTGTGTCCGCTCAGGCAGGCCCTGACATTCGGGTGGCGGTGAAACAGATCCTTGATTCGCCGGGCATCGATGTGGGCCAGGTTCCCGGGGACGACCCAGTTCCCCGTCTCCTCCCGGTTGCGGCCAAAGAAAGCGCTCACGCCCAATATAGGCATGTGCGACATGACCAGCACCGGCGTGCCCGGCGCGGATCCCGCAAGGTCGCGGGCGAGCCAGTCGAACTGGCCATCATCCAGCCGCGCGAGATAGCCGGACTCCGACATGGGCCTGGCATGAACACTGTCGAGCACCACAATGTGCCAGCCTGCCAGATCGAACGAGTAATGGCGATCCGTCAGCCCGAGCCGCTCGAGCGCCATCGCCTTGCCGTAAAGAGGATCCGATTTGAACGGCGGGTCATCGAGATCCCAGCCCCACACATCATGATTACCCAGGCAGTAGTGACAGGGCAGCTCGAGTTCCGCGGAGATGATCCGCTCCCAGCAATCCCACTGGGCGATGGCCAGATCCTTGTCGGCGCTCAGCGCATCATGGATCAGGTCGCCGCCGAACAGGATTGCATCGGGGCGGTCGGTCAGGCCTTGCACATGCCGGAGCGCCGCGGTGAAACCGGCATCAGCCCCGCGCTCAGGCCTCACATGCACGTCCGTGAAATGCGCCAGCCGCAACACCCGGCGGCGGGTTCCGGCCGCGGCCGGCATCGCCGTCGCCGCGGCCAGCCCGCTCACGCCAACCAACGTGCCCGCGGCGCCCCGCGTCATGTGCCTTAGAAATGCCTTGCGATTCATGGCAGCCTTTCGATCCCGGGGTTCAAGAAATGAAATCCAATACGCCACCACCAGTCTCTCTCCGTGCGCCAAAAGCTCAACCGATGAATCATTCTACCTGTAGGCGGACGCCTGGCGTAATATCATTCTGCATTCAAATATATAATAACCGGCGGGAAAGGCAGGGGCCACCTATCCCGCATATCAGTCTATCTGCCTCACGCCTGCTCTACCGTCTCTCGAGCGCGGCTATACAGGTAGAACGCACAATGGGTTGAGCCGGTACCGGCGCAGGGCTCACCATCGCTCACGAATCGCCGATCGCGACCCAACTCGTCCTGCAACCCCATGCCCCGCCTTCATCCCTCTGCCCCTCTCCGTCAAGGCGATGAAGTTGTGCGCGCGGGAGAAGCTTTGCAGACGCCGGAAGCTCATGCCGGCCTCCCCTCGCCTCCGCCGCCTCCTTTTGAAGGCATTGATGTCGTCTGGCACTATGGCGTTGGCGATCCCGACGAAGGCCCCAATCCCTCCCTCAGCCTCAAGCCCGCCTTGAACCAAGGGGTGCGCCTCCCCCACTTGGTGCTGCTGCCGGACACACCGCTCTGGTACGAGACGGTCATCGATGCGGCGGAACCGGCCATCCTGAAAATCATCGGCGACGACGGCGTGCAGGTGTTCGTGAACGGCGGGCGCGTGCGCTCGTTCGAGGGCATCCTGTTTCCGCTGCCCGCAGGCCGTGAGCAGACCCTGACCATCCGCGTGGTCAACAACGCCCAGCACGGCGGCCTGTCGAGCGTCGCTCGTGCTTCATCGGACTGTTATACGGCCTGGGAAACCCGGCAGAATCTGCGCAGGCGGCTCGATCATGTGGTCCGGAAACTTGCCGCGTTGCCGGCCAGGGATCGCGCCGTGTTGGACGCGATCGTGCTCGCCGCTGTTCAGGAGCCATCCGAAGCGAGCCTCACAGAGGCGGAGAAGGCGCTGACCCCGTGGCCATCCCTTCGCATCGCGCCGTTCCTACAAAATCCGGCGGCTGGCCGGATGACAATCCGCTGGGAATCCGACACGACGGGCGCAGCGGTTCTCGACTGGAGCCTGGATCACGCCGGCCCCGGCATCTGGCGGTATTCGCAGCGCGTCGCCGGCAACGACGGTCTGTTCGAGACCACTCTGACCGGACTCCCATCCGGCAGAAAAGTATTCTACCGCGTCCGGCAGGACGAAACGACCAGCGCTCCGTATGAATTCACCACGCCGGCGGCCGACGGCGGCGAATTTCAGTTCACGGTCTGGGGCGACAGCCAGACCGGCTGGGGCACGCTGCGCCGCCTGCTGGGCCTGATGGAGGCCGATCCGCCGGCGTTCACGGTGGGAGTCGGCGACCTGGTCAATGCCGGCTTTCAGCCCGACCACTGGCGCGGATTCTTCGCCGCCATCCAGCCGCTGGCCTCGCGTGTGCCGTTCATGCTGATGCCCGGCAACCACGACTATGATGGCTATTACGATGATTTCGAAGCCACCTTGTTCAGGCGGTATGCGCGCCGGCCCGGCCAGCCGAACTACCTGGCGTGGACCTGGGGCTGCGCGCGCTTCGTCGCGCTCGATCCCAACGATACATTTCCCATCTCGATCCCGCCCGGCAGCGCGCAGCACGCCTGGTTGATGCGCGAGCTGGCCTCGGAAGCTTGGCGCAAGGCCGTCTGGCGCTTCGTCTTCGTGCACCAGCCCTGCCGCTCGCAAGGCAAGCCCGACGGCTACGAGGGCGACCGGCGCATCCGCGACCTGCTCGACCCGCTGGCGGAGCAGGCCGGGATCGATTTCATCATTTCCGGCCACACGCATGACTACGAGCGGCTGCGGATCGAACATCCGGGTGGCGGCTGCACCCATCACCTCATCGTCGGCGGCGCGGGCGCGCCGCTGACCTCGCCGCACGACTATCCGTCCCCCTTCGCCATGGACGCCCTGATCCGGGAACATCACTTCGGCCGCTTCCATGTCTCCCCTTGCCGGGTCGAGTTCGAAGTCATCGATCTGGAGGGCCGGCGCCGGGATCATTTCGCGGCTGCCAGATAGCGGCACACCCAGCCCGCATCGTCCGTGATCCATTTCCTCGCCTCTGCCCGCCTCTTTTTCCTGCAAGGGAAGGACTCCACCTATGCGATGGGCATCCACCCCGCCGGCTACCTCTGCCATCTGTACTGGGGGCGCAAAGTGCAGCCCGACCCGTCGCTGGCCGACCTGTGCCTGCGAGACGGCGTGGCTTTCAGCCCGAAGCAGACCGTCCCCGGATTCGGCAAGGTCGCACTGGACACCCTGCGCTATGAATACCCCACCGCCAACACCGGCGACTTCCGCGCCCCGGCCATCGAAGTCCGGCACAATGACGGCACCCAGGGCCTGCGGCTGATCTACGCCGGCCACCGCATCACAGCCGGCAAGCCCGCCCTGCCCGGTCTGCCGGCCACCTACGTTGAATCCCCGGACGAAGCCGCCACTCTCGCCATCGACCTTCGCGACGCCGCCAGCGGCGTGCGCGTCACGTTGAGCTACACGGTTTTCACCGGGCGCGATGTCGTTGTGCGCTCGGCCCGCGTCACCAATGAAGGTCCGGCCGCCTGCGCCCTCCTCCGGGCCCTGAGCGCCGTGATCGATCTGCCCGGCCACCGCTTCGAGCTGCTGCATCTGCCGGGCGCGTGGTCCCGGGAACGCTGGATCGAACGCCATCCGTTGCATTCCGGCGCCCAGTCGGTCTGCTCGCGACGGGGCGCGAGCAGTCACCAGCACAACCCCTTCTTCGCCCTCGCCTCGCCTGGCGCCGACGAGGAAAACGGCATGGTCCACGGCTTCAGTTTCGTTTACAGCGGCAACCATCTCGGCGGGGCCGAGGTCGACCAACTCTTCAACACCCGGGCTTTCCTGGGCATCATGCCGGAGGGTTTCTCATGGCGCCTTGCTCCCGGCGCATCATTTCAGACTCCCGAAGCGGTGCTGGCCTTCTCCGCCGCCGGCCTCACCGGACTGTCCCACCAATACCACCGCCTTTACCGCGAACGCCTGGTCCGCGGTCATTGGCGTGACCGCGAACGCCCGGTGCTCATCAACAACTGGGAAGCCACCTACTTCGACTTCACCGCGGAAAAATTGCTGGCTCTGGCCGCGGCGGCCAAGCCGCTCGGCATCGAGCTGTTCGTGCTCGACGATGGCTGGTTCGGAGCGCGCAACAGTTCGGACAGCTCGCTGGGTGACTGGTTTCCGCATCCGACCCGTCTGCCCGAAGGGCTGGCTCCGCTGGCTGGGAGCATCAACGAAAAGAGTCTGCTTTTCGGCCTCTGGCTGGAGCCTGAAATGGTCTCCCCGGATAGCCGGCTCCACCGCGAACATCCCGACTGGTGCCTGCATATTCCCGGTCGAGACCGGACCGAGGGCCGCAATCAACTGGTGCTCGATTTCTCGCGCGAGGAAGTCGTCGAGGCCATTTACGAACGCATCTCTGCCATCCTGAAAAGCGCGCCCATTTCCTACGTGAAGTGGGACATGAATCGCCACCTGACCGAGGTGGCCTCGGCCGGACGCGCCCCGGAACACCAGGGTGAGACCGCCCACCGTTATCAGCTCGGAGTGTATGCCTTCATGGAACGCCTGACCCGGGCGTTTCCGAGAGTTCTCTTTGAAGGCTGCGCCGGCGGCGGCGGGCGCTACGATCCGGGCATCCTGTACTACATGCCGCAGGTCTGGTGCAGCGACAACAGCGATGCCATCGCCCGCCTGCGCATCCAACACGGCACCTCGCTGGTCTATCCGCCCTGCACGATGTGCGCCCATGTCTCCGATGTGCCGAATCACCAGATCGGTCGCACCACCCCGCTGTCCACCCGCGGGCATGTCGCCCTTGCGGGACAATTCGGTCTGGAGATCGACGTCACCAGGACGAGCCCCGAAACCAATCGCGAGCTGGCCAGCCTCGTGGAGCTGGCCAAACAGGTCCGCCCCCTGCTGCGTCATGGCGACCATTACCGGCTGGCCAGTCCCTTCAGCGGCAACCACGCCGCGTGGATGCTGGTGAGTCCCGGACGCGACGAGGCCCTCGTCGTCTTCGTGCTCGAACTCGCCGAACCCAACCGGGTGCTGCCACGCCTCCGGTTGCGCGGCCTCGATCCCGGCGCCCGCTACCGATGCGTGCACGGACCCGAGGGCGAGTGGCCCGGCGACCAGCTCATGGCCATCGGGCTGCCCGTTCCGCTCGATCGCGACTTCGCCAGCCTCGCCTGGCTCCTGCGCCGGGTGTCCGGCCCTTCCGCTTGGTCTTCTCCATCTCCCTGAATGTATTGTTGCACTTCGAATCAACCCAACCCGCTGACCGGGCTCGTGCAGCGGGTCGAAGCCTCCATCTACACGCCGGTCGCCCCCCTGCAGATCACCGGCTGGGTCACCGCGGAACCGGCGCCCTTCGAGCAGCGGACATCCGGCGTCGAAACGCCCATGGCGGTCGGCCAGGCCTGGGGCCGGCGCCTCTTCGACTGCGCATGGATGCGTTTCCGCTGCGAAGTGCCTGCCGCCGCCGCGGAGCTGCCCCTCGTTGTCCGCATCGACATCAACGGTGAGCTTTGTCTCGTGGACCATGCCGGCGTGCCGGTGCGCGGACTGACCTGCGTACGCTCTCGTTACGACGTCGCCAATCTCGGCATCCCGGGAAAGACGGTTTACCGGCTCCCTGCGGACGCGCTCGAAGACCGCGTGCTCGAGCTCTGGGGCGACGCCGGGCTCAACGACCTCTTCGGATTCATGCGCGAAGGCGGCATCATCGTGCTGGCGGAGATCGCCACGTGGCGCGAGGACGTGCGGCAGCTCTACTACGACCTCGAGGTCCTGCACGACTACCTGAACAGCTTGCCGCCGGACAGCCATCTGGCCGCCGGATTACAGTCGGTCATCGCCGCGATCGCAGAGGACCTCGATTGCGCGCAGCCCGCCAGTGTGACGCAAGCCCGCGAGCGCCTGCGCCCGTGGTTCGAGTCCGCCGACAAACCCCGCCTGCAAGTGCACGCCATCGGCCATGCCCACATCGATCTGGCCTGGCGCTGGCCCATTCGTGAAACCATCCGCAAGGGCGCGCGCACCTTCGCGACGGTGCTCTACAATCTGGAGCGGTATCCCGAATATGTGTTCGGCTGCAGCCAGCCCCAGCTCTTCGTCTGGATTCGGGAGCACCATCCCGAGCTTTACCGGCGCGTGAAAGCCGCCGTGCTGGCCAGGCGCATCGAGCCGCAGGGCGCCTTCTGGGTCGAGCCGGATTGCAACATGCCGTCGGGCGAATCGTTCGTCCGCCAGATTTTGCACGGCGCGCGGTTCTTCCACGAGGAGTTCGGCGTCGAGCCGGACTACTGTTGGGAACCCGACGTCTTCGGCTATCACGGCCAGCTCCCGCAAATCCTCCGGCGCAGCGGCCACAAGTTTTTCATGACGCAGAAACTGTCGTGGAACGCCGTCAACCGCTTCCCTCACCACTCCTTCCAATGGGAAGGCATCGACGGCTCCGTGATCCTCGCGCACATGCTGCCCGAGGAAACCTACAACGGCCCCGCCGCGCCGCGCTCGCTGCGCAAAATCGGCGACGAATACGCCGAACGTGACGTATCGGACCACGCCCTCATGGTCTTCGGCATCGGCGACGGCGGCGGCGGACCGGACGCCGAGCACATGGAGCGGCTGCGGCGGGCCACGGGCCTGCCCGGTTTGCCCGCGGTGAAGATCGAATCCACCGCGCAGTTCTTTGAAACCTGGAGCCGTCAGGCGGACCGTTTTCCGCGGTGGAAAGGAGAACTCTATCTCGAACGCCACCAAGGCACCCTCACCACCCAGGCCCGGACGAAACGCTACAACCGCCAGACCGAGGTTTTGCTGCGCGAGGTCGAGTGGGCGGCGTTTCTCGCTCATCAGGCGGCCGGAATGGATTATCCGGGCGACGCGCTCGACCGACTCTGGAAGGAAGCGCTGCTCTACCAGTTTCACGACGTCCTGCCCGGCTCGTCCATCAAGCGCGTCTATGACGAGTGCTATCCGCGCTATGAGGCGATCATCGACGAACTGACCCGGCTCAAGGACACTCGCTACGCCACCGTGGCCGCCCACCTTGCCCAAACCGGAGCCGTGGCCTTCAACTCGCTCTCGTGGCCCCGGACGGAATGGGTCCGCCACGAGGAAACCTGGCGGCGAGTTGAAGTCCCTGCGTTCGGGCTGGCGAGGCTGCCAGGCACATCCGCGGAATTCACGCCGCCCATCGCCACGGACACCCGGCTGGAAAACGAACACCTCCGCGCGGACTTTGCGCCCGACGGCCGCATCCGCTCTCTCCTCGACAAGCGAACGCAGCGCGAAGTGCTCGCCGCCGGTGAAACCGGCAACCGTTTCATCATCTACCCCGACAAGGGCGACGCGTGGGACTTCGAGGCCGACAAGGTCAACAAGGATGTCTGGATTTACCTCCGGCAGGAACCTTCGTTCCCCACCCTGCGAAGCTGCAAGGTGTGGGTGGACGGACCTTGCGCGGCCATGGAGCAGGCATGGGCCTTCGGCCAGTCCGAGATTCGCCAGACCATCCGCCTCCTCTCCGGAGCCGGCCAGTTGGACTTCAAGACGGAAGTGGACTGGCGCGAGGAAGCCACGATGCTGCGGGTGCAGTTCCCGGTCGCCGTGCGGGCCGACGAAGCGCGGTTTGAAATCCCGTTCGGCTCCATCCGCCGCTCCACCCTCGAGGACACCTCTGAACGCCGCGCCCAGATCGAGGTCGCCATGCTGCAATGGCTCGACCTGTCGCAGGACGATTGTGGCGTCACGCTGCTGAACGACTGCAAATACGGCTGCCGCGTCAAAGGTCATACCATCGACCTTACGCTCATCCGCAGCGTGCCGTATCCCGGCGGCGCTCTGATCGGCAAGGAGGATGTGGCCAACACCGCCGTCCGCGGCGGCTACACCGATCTTGGCCGGCACCAGTTCCGCTACGCGCTGCTGCCCCATGCCGGTCCGGGCGACATCGCCGCCATCACCAAGGCCGCCCGCGAGTTCAACACGCCCCTGCCGATCCATGCGGTCTCGCCCTCGCGGGCCAGCCAGTCGGCCGCTCCGATCTCCGCGTTTCGTATCTCCAATCCCGCCATCGAACTCGCCGCCATCAAGCCCGCCGAGAATGGTGACGGCTGGATTGCGCGCCTCGTCAACCTGACCGATCTCCAGGTCGAGTCCGTGATCGACCTGCCGGAACATCGCGGCCCGGTGCTGGAATGTGATCTGATGGAGCGCAATCCCGCGGCAACCCGCAGCGATTCCACGGGACGGACGCAGCTTCATTTCGGTCCATTCGAAATCAAGACTCTCCGCTGGACAGCATCCGGCCAATCCGGCGGCTCCGCCCGCGCCACGGTTGCCTGATCGCTCTCCGAGCAATAAGTATACAGGTAGCGCGATGGCAGCCTTGTTGGATTCCCTGGTCCGGGACTTTCTCGGGTGAGACCCGCACGGCTCTCGCAACTACGCGAAAGAGCCCGACCGCGGGTTCCTGCTGTGATGAATGCCGCCTCCGCTTTGTGCCATGCGCCTCGCGCCGGCTTTGGCCGGGGATACACCGCCATCGCCACGGCCGGTCAACCGCAGCATTCCGGCGGGTTCGATACGGGCATGGACTTCGGCATCCGATGCTGCAACGCCTGCGAGGAAGTCACGGAAACCCACGCATCGGAAACCGTCTGGTTACTTTTGCGCGGCGCCGCGGAAATCGAATTTGGCGGGCAGCTCGCCTCTGTGAGCCGCGAAAGCCTTTTCGAGGAGGCGCCCACCGCTTTGCACCTCGGCCCAGACACACCCGCCACGCTGCGCGCCGTGCGGGACACGGAATGGGCCGTCATCCGCACCGCCAATTCGGAATCATTCACCCCGCGCCTGATTCTGCCGCGCGATCAGAGGCCCGAATACCGCGGCGCCGGACTTGTGCAGAACACCGGCCTTCGCGAAGTCCGGCTTGTCTTCGACCGTGCCGTCCGGCCCAAGTCGAACCTCGTCGTCGGCGAAGTCGTGAACTTTCCCGGCCGCTGGTCCAGCTACCCTCCGCACCACCACGACCAGCCCGAGATCTACCATTACCGTTTCACGCTTCCGCTCGGCTATGGCCACGCGGAACTCGGCGAGAGCGTCCACAAGGTCCGCCATGGAGACACGCTCTTCATCCCGCCCGGTCTCGATCACGCCCAGGTCTCCGCGCCCGGCTACGGCATGTATTACCTGTGGTTCATCCGCCATCTGCCCGACAATCCCTACAACGGTTTCACCTTCGCGGATGAGCACAAGTGGACCCTCGATCCTGCACAGCAGGGTTGGTTCCCGCGAACACAGCCTCCCCGACTCGCGTGAAGACCATCCGCACCACCACCGCGGCCGCGCTCGTGCGCTTCCTTCAGGCACAATTCATCCGCCGTGACGGCGTGGAGCATCGCCTCGTCAATGGCGTCTGCGGCATCTTTGGTCACGGCAACGTCACCGGCTTCGGCCAGGCACTCGAGGAATACGGCGGGCGCACGCTGCCGTTCCTGCAGGCCAAGAACGAACAGGCCATGGTCCACACCGCCATCGCCTACGCGAAGACGAAACGCCGTCTCGGCACGCTCGCCTGCACCTCGTCCATCGGACCCGGCGCGACCAACATGATCACCGGCGCCGCCACCGCGACGATCAACCGCCTGCCCGTGTTGCTGCTGCCCGGCGACATCTTCGTGAGCCGCCGCCCCGCTCCCGTGCTCCAGCAGCTCGAGCATCCCGGCTCGCAGGACGCGAGCGTCAACGACTGCTTCAAGCCGGTCTCGCGCTTCTGGGATCGCATCAACCGCCCGGAGCAGATCCTCACCGCGCTGCCCGAGGCGATGCGCGTGCTGGCCGACCCCGCCGAGACCGGCGCGGTCACGATCGCTTTGCCCGAGGATGTGCAGGCAGAAGCCTTCGACTGCCCCGAAGTTTTCTTCGCCAGGCGTGTTTTCGAGGTGATGCGCGCCGTGCCCGTTGCGGCGCAGCTCCGCGCTGCCACGACGCTCATGCGCGCCGCGAAGCGCCCGCTGATCATCGCGGGCGGCGGCTTGCACTATTCCGACGCCACGGCCGCACTACAGAAGCTCGCCGAGGCGACCGGCATCCCGGTCGCAGTCACGCAGGCCGGCAAAGGCGCGCTGCTCGAATCGCACCCGCTCGGCCTCGGCGCCGTCGGAGTCACCGGCACGCTCGCGGCCAACCGCATCGCGCTGGAGGCCGACGTCGTCCTCTGCGTCGGCGCCCGGCTCTCGGATTTCACGACGGCGTCGAAGACGCAGTTCCAACACCCGCAAGTCCGCTTCGTCTCGATCAACGTCAACGCCGCCGACGCCGCCAAGCATGGCGCGCTTCCGCTCGTCGGCGATGCGCGCGCGACGCTCGAGGCGCTCGGACGCGCGTTGCGCGACTGGCGCGCGCCGGCTGCCCACGGTCGCGCGGTCGCGAAGGCGCGGGCCGATTGGGAAAGACCGTGGCGCGCCATGGTTGCGCCGACGCGCCCCAGCAGCGACGGGTTGCTTTACCAAAGCGAAGTCATCGGCGTCTTGAACGAGTTCACCGATGCGCGCAGCACGGTCGTGCACGCCTCCGGCGGCATCCCGGGCGACATCCACAAGCTCTGGCGCGGCAAGTCGGCGACCGATTACCACTCCGAATACGGCTACTCGTGCATGGGCTACGAGATCGCCGGCGCGCTGGGCGTGAAGCTCGCCGATCCGGCGCGCGAGGTGTATGCCTTCCTTGGCGACGGCAGCTACTTGATGCTGCACACCGAGATCGTCACCGCCGTGCAGGAGGGCCGGAAGATCACCGTCGTGTTGAACGACAACCGCGCCTTCGGCTGCATCCACCATCTCCAGCGCAGCCAGGGCGGACGCAGCTTCGGCAACGAATTTCGCCTGCGCTCGCGCGCGTCGGACCGGCTCGACGGCGAGTTCGTCGAGGTCGATTTCGCTGCCAACGCTCGCAGCCTCGGCGCCACGGTCTTCTCCGCGCGCACCAGGGCCGGGTTGCGCGAGGCGCTCGTTGCCGCCAAGGCCGAGAAGAACACATGCCTCATCCACGTGCCGGTCACCCGGCTTTCAGTGATGCAGGAGTTCTCCTGGTGGGACGTGCCGCCCGCCGCCATTTCAGGCATTCCCACCGTCCGCGCAGCGCGCGCCGCCTACGAGCAGGCCGTCAAAAAGCAGCGCCTCTACTACTGACTCGGAAATGACCTTCCCAGTCCAGCTCCGCGACTGCCTCGTCGGCGCCAATCCAATCATTTGGAGCAACGACGATTTCGACGACCTGGCCTACGACGTGCCACTCGACACGATCCTCGCCGAGATCCGCGCAGCCGGTTTTGCCGGCAGTGAACTCGGCCATGCCTACCCGCGCACCCCCGCCGCGCTCGTGGAAGCGCTTGGCCGCCACCACCTCCGGCTCGTGAGCGGCTGGCACAGCTCTTATCTCGCCTCCCGTCCGCTCGTGGACGAGGAGCAATCCTTTCGCGCTCATCTCGATCTGCTCAAACCCCTCGGCGCCCGCATTGCCATCGTCGCGGAATGCACACGCTGCATCCACGGCAACCGCGCCGCCACCCTCGGCTTTGGCGAGAACATCACGCCCCGCCTCACCGAAGCCGAATGGCCGAAACTGATCGCCGGACTAAAACACCTCGCCGCCATCGCCGCGGAAGAGGAAACGGCCATCGCCTACCATCATCATGTCGGCACCGCCATTCAGCGCGAGGCCGACCTCGAACGCCTGCTCGCCTCCGTGCCGGAAATCCGGCTCCTGCTCGACCCCGGCCATCTGGCCTTCGCCGGCATCGATCCTGTCGTCGTCGCCCGTCGCCACGCCGCCCGCATCGCCCACGTCCATCTGAAGAGCGTGCGCCCCGAGGTCGCCGCCCGCGCGCGGGCCGGGGGCTGGTCGTTCCACCGCGCCGTGGCCAACGGCGTGTTCACCGTGGCCGGCGACGGCTGCGTCGATTACCCGGCGATCTTCCGCATCCTCGCCGATGCCGACTACCGCGGCTGGCTCGTCGTCGAGGCCGAGGAGGATCCGGTCAAGGCGCCGGCGCTGCCGAAAGCACGGGCCGCGCGCGCCTACGTGCGCGCCCAGACCGGTGTCTAGCCCAGGACATCCCTTGAATCCCTCTCGCATGGCCCAGATGACGGCGCTCGGCGCCGATTGGTGGAACGACTCCGGCATTCCGTCGGAGCTCGGCGAGGCCGTCGCGCTCGGCGCGGTCGGCGGCACGTCGAACCCTGTGATCGTTTCTCAAGCCGCCAAAACCAACCCGGAGCTCTGTCTGCCGATCCTCGAAAAACTGATGCGAGACCACCCGCACGACACCGAGGACGATCTTTCCTGGAAACTCATCCACGAACTCGGCCGCGCGTCGGCGAAGCAGCTCCTGCCGGTCTATGAGGCAACGAAGGGCGTGAAGGGTTTTCTGTCCATGCAGGTCAACCCGAAGTTCTACCCGAACAAGGACCTGATGGTCGCGCAGGCGGTGCAACTGGCGGCGCTCGCGCCCAACATCGCGATCAAGGTTCCGGCCACCGACATCGGCATCGCCGCGATGGAGGAGATGACCGCGCATGGCGTCCGGGTAAACGCCACCGTGAGCTTTTCCGTCTCGCAGGCACTGGCCGTCTCCGCGGCTTTCGAGCGCGGCCTCGAGCGCGCCCGCGCGGCTGGGCGAGACGCCGACGCCATCCACCCCTACATCACGCTCATGATCGGCCGCGTGGACGACCAGTTGCGGCGTGTCGCCGAGACGCAGTCGATTTCCACCGGTCCCGGCGTTATCGACTGGGCGGGCATCGCCGTCTTCAAGCACGCCCACCGCCTCTTCGAGAGCGGCGGACGGCCCGGCGCCCTCCTCGCCGCCGCTTACCGCCACGAGGGGCACTGGTCGCAGATCATCGGTCGCGATGTGCTGCAGACGATTCCCTACACTTGGTGGAAGAAATTCGACGCCTCCGCCACCGCGCCGGCCCTCACCCTCGAGCAGCCGGTGGACGACGCCATCCTCGCCGAACTGCGGGCGAAATTCCCCGACTTCGTGAAGGCTCACGACGTGGACGGCATGGCGCCGGCCGAGTTCGTCCACTACGGCGCCACCGTCCACACCCTTCACCAGTTTCTCGGCGGTTACGCCGACCTTCTCGCCTTCGTCCGCGCCGCGATGGTGCGTTGAGTCCTTTCCGTTCTCCATGGTCGATCTCCTCTCCCAACCCTTCTTTCTCGGCGGCGAATGGACGACTTTCGACGGTCTGCCGACCTCCACCGTGTTCAACCCCTCCCTCGGCGAGCCCCTCGGCGAACTGCCGCTCGGCGGCGCCGCCGAGGTCGACAGCGCCGTGCGGGCCGCGCACGCGGCTTTCCCCGCCTGGGCCGACACCCCCGCCGTCGAACGCGCCCGCGTGATGTTCAAATATCGCACGCTGCTCGAGCAACACTTCGACGAGATCGCCCGCCTGATTTGCCGCGAGCACGGAAAGACCTACGCCGAAGCGCGCGGCGACCTCTTCCGCGGCTACGAGGTCGTCGAACTCGCCTGCGCGGCCCCCACGCTCCTCACCGGCGAGCTGCTCCCCAACATCGCCCGCGGAATCGACGGGGAACTGGCGCGCCATCCGCTCGGTGTGTGTGCCGGCATCACCCCGTTCAACTTCCCGGCGATGATCCCGCTCTGGATGTTCCCTCTGTCGCTCGTCTGCGGGAACACCTTCGTCCTCAAGCCCAGCGAGCGCGTGCCCCTCACCGCCATCCGGCTCACCGGGCTTCTCGCCGAGGCCGGCCTGCCCAAGGGCGTCTTCAACCTCGTCCACGGCGGGAAGGAATCGGTCGATTCCCTGCTCGCCCATCCGCTCGTCAAGGCCGTCTCCTTCGTGGGATCGACGCCCATCGCCCGCCACGTTTACACCACCGGCGCGGCCCATGGCAAACGGGTGCAGGCCAACGGCGGGGCTAAAAACTACGTCCTCGTCATGCCCGACGCCGATATCGGCAAGACCGTTGAAGGCGTCATGAACGCAGCTTTCGGCTGTGCCGGCGAGCGTTGCATGGCCGGTTCCAGCCTCCTTACCGTTGGCGACGGCGGCCGCCGGCTGTTGCCCGAACTCGTCAAAGCCGCCCGCGCGCTCACCGTCGGCCGCACAGACATCGACATCCAGCCCGGCATGGGCGCCGTCATCTCCGCCGCGCACCGCGACCGCGTGCGCGGCCTTGTGGACGACGGCGAACACGCTGGCGCCCGGGTGATCGCCGACGGGCGCAGCGCGCGCGTCGAGGACGCGCCGCATGGCTTCTACCTCGGCGCCACCATTGTCGAAGACGTGCGCGCCGACATGAAGCTCGCCCAGGAGGAAGTCTTTGGGCCGGTGCTGAACGTGCTCCATATGTCGGATCTCGACCAGGCCATCGCCCTCGCCAACCAGTCCAGCTTTGGCAATGGCGCCGCCATCTTCACCCGTAACGGCGGCGCCGCGCGGGAGTTCAAGCAGCGCGTCAAAGCCGGCATGATCGGCATCAATGTCGGCGTCCCCGCTCCCATGTCCATGTTCCCCTTCAGCGGCTGGAACCAGTCCTTCTTCGGCGACTTGCACATGCAGGGCCGTGCCGGCGTCCAGTTTTATACCCAGCCCAAGGTCACCACGTCCCGCTGGTTTATCGATGGCGAGGGGGACATCTGGCGCAAATAGGCACGGAACCGTTTTACCGGCCGATCGGAACCCAGTCTTTCCATGCGCACCTTCGCTCAATTCGGGGCCGGGAGGATTGGAGCCGTTCACGCCGCCAACCTGACCGCCTCCGGCGCCCAGGCGCGCGGTGGTTTAGCACACCCGGTCGGCCTTTCAGGAGAAAGGACTGGCGCATGTATTGTGTGCGCCCGGCCGATTTCAGTCGCAGGCTGGTGCCCGGGGTGGGACTCGAACCCACACACCTTGCGGCACGAGATCCTAAGTCTCGCGTAGTATATTGAATATCAATGGTTTGAATGGATAATTAGACGCGTGTTGCTGAATTTCTTTCAACTTTTGTGGATGCTTCGCGTTATTAACGCTTGACGTTGATAACGCGAAGCGTATTGTCAGGGACATGCTCAAGAGCTTCTCCTGCCGCGATACCGCCGACATCTGGAACGAACGCCGGCCCCGCCGTTTCCCGGCGGATATCCACCAGCGCGCGCTCAACAAGCTCGCCCTCCTGAATCGCGCAAGCCGGCTCGACGATCTGCGCGTTCCTCCCGGCAACCAACTCGAACCGCTCGCTGGAGATCGCAAAGGACAGCACTCAATCCGCATCAACCGAAAATGGCGCATCTGCTTCCGCTGGGAAGGAACGGATGCTTACGACGTGGAAATCGTAGACTACCACTGATCTCCGGCGACGGCAACGTTCGTCGCCCATCACCGAGTCACATCATAGCAATATCATCATGGCACACACACTCGCATTCCCCCACCCCGGAACCCTCCTTCGTGAGGAGTTTTTGGACCCGATGGAGATCACCGCTTACCGCCTCGCCAAGGATATTGGCGTGCCGGCGACACGCATCGCCGAGATTCTTGCCGGTCGCCGCGCCATCACTGCCGAGACCGGGCTGATGATGGACCGTTACTTCGGCTTGTCCGAGGGTTTCTGGTCCGGATTGCAGCACGACTACGACCTCCGACAGGCGAAGCGAGAGCTTGGCCCGAAGCTCGAATCCATCCGGCCGCGCAATGCGGCGTAAGCCCTCCGGTGCCTGCTCCGCCTCCGAATCTTTCGGGGGTCGTGAGCAGGTGCTCAAGGGCGGTCGCGCTCGCGCTGTTGCTGCTCACGCATCCAGCGCACGTCGGCCTGGATGAGGATGAGCAGCTCGCGCTGCTCCTGACGTGCCGCTTCGAGCCGGTCGATGCGCTGGGTGTTCTGGCCGCACAGCCGCCTCCAACGTCAAAACATGCCCTTCGAGCAGTCGCAGCGCGGCCCGCGCGGCCATCTTCTGTTCCGCCGACAATGCCCAGTCCTTCCGACCCATGGCACCTAGATCTGGGTCTCGTGTGTCGCCCCGTCAAACCTTCTCTTCCCTACGCTATATTTCTCTATTTTGCGCCGGCCAATGAAACAAGAATCCCGTTTATGCCGCGCAAAAAACGCGCAAGTCGTTGCTGGTGCCCGGGGTGGGACTCGAACCCACACACCTTGCGGCACGAGATCCTAAGTCTCGCGTGTCTGCCAATTTCACCACCCGGGCGGGTTGGTCGCGCGTAATCTCCGCCCGGGCCCATACGCTGACAAGTCTTCAGTGACTTCGCGATCACTCCGAGCGGATCGGATTCCACAAAAAAGATAGACCGGGATGATCGCCGCCGGACATGGAGAGCCATGTCCGGCGAACGGAATCATCCCGGTCAGGAGCCACAAACCCGCGCGCGGAACGCACCCCTCATGCGCTCCGCGCGCCAATTGTCATCGCGCATCCGGCGAACGGCGCGGGACCGCCTTTTCAGGCGCGGCCCGGCGCGTGGATGCTTCGAAAATCCTGTCTGGAAAGAGCTGTCGGACCCGTCCCGCCCGCCGACCGCATTTCCAAAACAAAAAAGGCACGGAAGATCGCCGCATCGCGGATGCGAATCTCTTCCGTGCCTTCGATGAAGGGCCTTGATCCCTTCCTGGAAAGCTGCCCACGACCGGGTCGCGTGCCTGACATGCAGATCTACGACTGCGGCTTCCCGGGATTTAGCGGTTCTTGAAGTGTTTCCACATTTTCCCGAAGTTTCTTCCCACTCACCGGATCGCGCCGCCCGAAACGCATGAAAAAAAGAACCACCCCGCCCCGCAGAACAACCAAGCCGGCACGCAAGGCTTCAGGCGCGGGCCATCGAACGCGCGCGAAGAACGCGACACCCGGGGGCGGCGCGCCGGCGGACGATTTTCTGGAATCGCTGGCCGACGCCGTTTTCATCGTCGATCGGGACTGGCGCGTCACGCGGGCCAACCCGGCCGCGATCGAGCTGATCGCCGACCGCTCGAAGCCGCCTGGCGGCGAGGATCTCTGGAGGGTTGCCCCGTTTCTGCGCCAGGCCGCGTGCGAGGAGCCGCTGCGCGCCGCCGCCGCCACACGCTCGGTCTTCAAGCGGGAACAGTTCTTCGCCGCGCCGCGCCGCTGGCTCGAGATCCGCCTCCATCCGGCCGGAGATGGAAACGCGCTCGTCATCCGCGATGTGACCGCGCGCCACGATCGGTCGGATGCGATGGACGATCTGACCGCGCGCCTCGCCCAGGCCACGGGCCCGGTTTTTTTCGAGGAACTGGTCACGTGGCTCGCTCGCGCCACCCGGGCGGACGGCGTTGTCGCCGGCCGGTTTCTGCATATCCTGCCCCCGGTGGCCCGGGTCATCGCGACCCGCGACGCGAGCGAGCGCGATGGGCCGTTCGAGTTTTCGGTCGGCGACACGCCTTTTCAGGAACTGCTCACGGATGATTTCTGCGTGATCCTTTCGGATACCCGGGCGCAATATCCGACGTTTCGGTGGGAACCGGCGGGCGGCGTCAGCGGATTCGTCGGCGTCGCGCTGCGCTCGCAAGACGGGGAGCTTCTCGGATTCATCGCGACGCTGCACGCGCAACCCGTCCCGGATTCACAGCCGCTCCTCGACGCCTGCCGGCTCTACGCCGGTCGCGCCGCGGGCGAACTCTCACGGCAGGTGGCGATCGAACAACTCAGGCGCAGCGAGGAGCGCTTCAAATCCCTCGCCCGCGCCACGACGGACGCGGTGTGGGACTGCGACCTCACGACCGGCGCGATCTGGCGCAGCGACGCCTTCGATCATTTCATCGGCGGCCACGGCTCCGATCATCTCATGCCGCCGACCGGGCTGCACGAGCGCATCCATGCGGACGACCGCCCACGCGTCGTCGCCAGCCTGCGGGCCGCGGTCGATGGGACGGATATTTACTGGCAGGACGAGTTTCGACTCGAGAAAGACGATGGCAGCTACGCCGCGATCCTCGACCGCGCGATGATCATCCGGGACGCGTCCGGCAAGGCGGTGCGGATCGTCGGCGGCATGACGGACATCTCCGACCGGATCGAGGCGGCCTCGCGCCTGCGCGAACAAGCCGAACTGCTCGACCGGGCCAGCGACGCGATCATGGTCTGCGATCTGAGCCATCGCATCCATTACTGGAATCGCGGAGCCGAGCGGCTCTACGGCTGGACGACGCAGGAAGCAGTCGGGCTCAACGTCCTCGACTTGTTCGAAACCAGCCGCGACGAAATCCACGCCGCCACGACGCAAGCGCGTGAACGCGAAGAGTGCAGCGCCGAGATCACCAAGCGCGACAAGCAGCGCCGCAACCACGTGCTCAGCTCGAGGTGGACTCTCATCCGCGGCGCGTCCGGCGAGCCGCGCGCGTTCCTGAACATCGACACCGACATCACGGAGAAGAAACAACTCGAGGCCCAGTTCCTGCGCACGCAGCGGCTGGAAAGCATCGGCGTGCTCGCGGGCGGCATCGCGCACGATCTCAACAACATGCTCACGCCCATCACCATGTCGGTCGACGTGCTCAAGCGCATGCATCCCGAGGGCGACACCGCGCGCCTGATCGAGTCGATCGATTCCTGCGCGCGGCGCGGGGCCGACCTCGTGCGCCAGGTGCTGGGCTTCGCCCGCGGCGTCGAGGGCAAGCGGCTGCTCGTCAACCCGGCCTTCGTGGCGGGCGACATCGCGAAGATCGCGCGCGACACGTTTCCAAAAAACATCCGCGTCTTTCTCAACTGCGCGCGCGATCCGTGGCTCGTGACGGGAGACGCGACGCAGCTCCACCAGATCCTGCTCAACCTCTGCGTGAACGCGCGCGACGCCATGCCCGCGGGCGGCGAATTGAGGATCAAGGTCGAAAACGTCTCCTTTGACGCCCCGGTCCCGGCCGTGCTCGGCGCGATCGAGCCCGGGGATTACGCCGTCATGACGGTGAGCGACACCGGCTCGGGCATACCGGAGGAAATCCGGGACAAGATCTTCGATCCGTTCTTCTCGACCAAGCCGCCGGGAAAAGGCACGGGCCTCGGTCTTTCCACCCTGCTCGCGATTTTGAAAAGCCACGGAGGAGCGTTGACCATGACGACGGAAGCCGGCGAAGGCTCCTCCTTCTGTGTTTTCATTCCAGCCGAAAAGCGCGAGGGCACGGAAGCCGGCTTCCCCGATGTCTCGAATCTGCCGCGCGGCCGGGGCGAACTCCTGCTCGTGGTCGACGACGAAGCCTACATCCGCGCCATCGCCAAGCAGACGCTGGAGGGCTACGGCTACGAAGTCATCACGGCCGGCGACGGCGCCGAGGCGCTCGCGGCCTACCTCGATGCCGCGCCGCGCGTGGCGCTCGTGGTCACGGATCTGATGATGCCGGTGATGGACGGCTCCGCGTTGATTCGCGCGCTCAGGCGCATCAACCCGGTCCTGCCGCTGATCGCCGCGAGCGGGATGGACGCCGATGCGATGACCGACCGCGCCCGCGCGGCCGGCGCCACGGACTTTGTCGCGAAGCCCTACTCCGCCGAGGAACTGCTCACCCGGATCGCCGCGCTCGTATCCAAGGAACGGTGACGCGGCACAGGCGGAGCCTTTGAGTCCCGGATCTCAAGTTTCAGATCCGAGATTCCCGTTCAGCCGCGGGCGGCGGCGAGCACGCCTTCGAGCTTCTGCCTGAGGTCGCCGAGATCCTTCGACTTGAAAACGCGCTTGGTCTTCTCGAGCACGTCGATCGTTTC
Organism: uncultured Opitutaceae bacterium; assembly: GCA_964517665.1. GTDB lineage: Bacteria > Verrucomicrobiota > Verrucomicrobiia > Opitutales > Opitutaceae > Congregicoccus. The sequence goes on from CAZFCY010000007.1 coordinate 26,868, forward strand.
CTTCAACGCTTTCGAGAGATCGAGGGAGCGCATCGAATCCACGCCCGCCGGCGACGACGAGAGCACCGACACGACCTCCTGCAAATCGAGCAGCGAACTCATCAGGTGGCGAAGCGAGACCTCGAGAAACGCGCCCGATGCGTTCGCGTCGGTGGAGGCGCGGATGTTCAACGTGAGCTGTCGCAGGCGATCGAGGTCGCGGCTCCACTCGTCGAGCCGCGAGAGCGAGCGCTCGATCGCCGTGCGCGCCTCGTAGTGGCCGATGGCGGACGCAACCGCCTCGAGCAGCTCCTTCGCGTCCGGCGGCTTCACCAGATAGGCGACGATCGACAGGTTGACCGACGCGATCGCGGTTTCGACGCTGGGAAACGCGGTCAGCAGGATGATCGGCAGGCCCGGGTGTTTCCGCACGACTGCGCGCACGAACTCCAGGTCGTCGTTGCCCGGCATGTTGATGTCGGAGATGACGAGCGAGGGCACGCGCGCCTCGATGAGACGAAGCGCTTCCGGACCGCTGTCGGCTTCAACCACATCGAAGCCGGCGTTTTTCAGCAGCGCCCCGAGCGAGGCCCGCACGAGCGCTTCATCGTCCGCGACAAGGATGGACAGGGTGTCGTTCAAGAGTGACGGCAAACCATGCCTGTTCCGGCCGGGCCCTGCAATTCGCAACTGCGCGGC
>CAZFCY010000007.1:27645-36273 GCA_964517665.1 uncultured Opitutaceae bacterium
TCAGGAGTCAGGTGTCAGATCCGATCCCTCGGACTCCTGTCCCCTGCCTCCTGATTCCCATCGAATCCGAGCAAGCTGGCGCTCAGCCCGCGGTCACGCCATTGGCGCGCTCGCGGGCCAGGATCACTTTGCAGGCGCTCTTGATGCGCGTGAGGATGTAATAGACGGTCTGGCTGCGCACGCGCACGAGTTGTCCGCCGACGATTTTCGGCACGAAATCCTGCTCGATCTCCACGACCTCTTCCGGCGTGCAGCCATCCAGTCCGTTGCACAGGATGGCCGCCATCGCCTTCGTCAGGGTCTGCACGTGCGGACCGAGCTTGACGCGAAAGCGCGCGCCGCGATCCGCGTCGAGCGAGACGTAAACACCGACCTTGTCCGTGCACTCCTCGTCCTTGCGCTCGTCGACCAGCGTGAACTGCTCGCCCGCGCGCGGCTCGTGCAGCGGCGCATTGTCCGCGTACGCGATCAGGTTCTCGCGCTTCTCGATCTCCGGAAGGTTTTCGAAGAGATCGACGATGTCCTGCAACGCGGCCGGGAGGCTCATGCGCCCTTCTCGATGGGCGAGCGCACCATGTTGCCCCACTCGGTCCAGGAGCCGTCGTAGTTCCGGACGTTCTCGTATCCAAGAAGGTAGGACAGCACGAACCAGGTGTGGCTCGAGCGTTCGCCGATGCGGCAATAGGCGATGATGTCGTCGCCCGGTTTCAAGCCGAGGTTTTCCGAGTAGATCGTCTTCAACTCGGCGGCGCTCTTGAAGGTGCCGTCGTCGTTGGCCGCCGTTTTCCACGGCACGCTCTTCGCGCCCGGGACGTGGCCGCCGCGCAGGACGCCTTCCTGCGGATATTCGGGCATGTGGGTGATCTCGCCCTTGAACTCGCCGGGAGAGCGCACGTCGATCAACGGCTTCTTCGCGCGGCTGTGCTCGAGCGCGTCGGTGAAAAACGCGCGGATGGCGGCGTCCTCGCGCTTCGGCGGGATCGGATACGAAACCGGCGTGATCTGTGGTTTCTCGCGCGTGAGCGGCCGGCCCTCCGCCTTCCACTTGTCGCGGCCGCCGTCGAGGATCTTGACCTTCGCGTGCCCGAAGAGGCGAAACACCCAGAGCGCGTAGCAGGCCCACCAGTTCGACTTGTCGCCGTAGAAAACCACCGTCGTGTCGGCCGTGATGCCGTTGCGCCCCGCGACTTCTGCGAATTTTCCCGGATCGATGTAGTCGCGCCACACTGGATCGTTCAGGTCCGCGCGCCAGTCGATGTGAACGGCGCCGGGAATGTGCCCGGTGTCATAGAGGAGGACATCCTCGTTGCTTTCGACGATCCGGAGATCCGCATCGTTCAAATGTTCGGCCAGCCACCCCGTATCGACCAGCGCCTCGGGGTGCGCGTACTCAGAGAACTTCGGGTTCATGTCTTGGAAATGTTAAGTGCGTTGGGCAGGTTCCTCAAGTTAACCGTTGGGTTGGGCTCCATTTTTTTCTCACCTCCCGGCAAACGTTCCCATGCGATCGCCCATGCGCGCGTAGACCTCGCGCCCTTCCGACGCGTGCGCGAGCAGGTCGTCGGCAAGCCGCGCCCGGCCCGGCTCGAAGAGGGTGATGACGCACGATCCGCCAAAACGAAACCAGCCCTTCTCCCCGCCCTTCGCGACCGCGCCCGGCGTGTAGTTCTGGACAATCGTGCCGACGCAGGTCGCGCCGATCTCGACGATCGCCACCCGGCCGCGCGCGCCGGTGTCCACGAGCGTCACCATCCGCTTGTTCCGCGCGAGGTAATCGACCCGCCGCCGCAAGGCGATCGGGCTGACCGAAAACAGCGGCCCCCCGATCAGGCGCGCGCCGCCCGCGCGTCCGTCGCACGAGAAGTGAAAGCGGTGATAATCCACCGGACAGAGCCGTGAAATGACCAGCGATCCACCGGCGAACGCGCGCGCGAGTTCGCCGTCGCCGAGCAGTTCGGCGAGGTCGAGCCGCTGGCCTTTGGCGTAAATGCGATCCTGGCCGCCGATCGCCGCGAGGCCGAGATGGCGCCCGTCCGCGGGAAAGACGATGGAGGCCGGATCCGCATCGATCGGCCGCGCGCCAGGGCGGAGCGCGCGGGAGAAAAAATCGTTGAACGACCGGAAGCTTTCCATCGGTTGCGCAAACTCCGCCGGATCGAGGCCGTAGCCGCGGACGAAAGGCCCGACCAGCGCCGCGCTCGCCGGCCGGCTCATCCGCCAGCCATACCAGCGCGAAAACCACGCGCGCTTCACGACCGCGCGCAACATCAGTCGTCCGGACGCGGACTCGTAGGTCCAGCGAAGCCATTTCTCGCCATAGACGCGCTCGCTTTCGATCGCGCCCGTGTAGCGATTGTAGATCTCGATCTCCCCGTGCTTCCGCGCATCCGCCATTCCGCGGCACTCTCCGCGCCCCTGCGGGTGGCGCAAGCGCGTTTCGATCACGCGCATTCGAGCCGGCTGGCCGGCCACTTATCGGCCGCGCCGGCGAAACTCAATTTGCATTTTCGTCACACGCCTTCGAACATCGCTCCAAAATGACACGCGTGATCCGTCCGATCGCTCCGCTCCTGCTGGTTCTTCCGGCCGCCCTGTTCCTCGGCGGCTGCGGGGAAAATCCGGTTTCGTTTTACGAGGCGCCCAGGGAAAACCCCGCCGACCGGGCACCGGGTCCGCTGGCCGCGATGCGCTCGACGAATGCCGCGGGCTCGCCCGCGCGGCTGGAATGGACGAAGCCCGCGCAATGGAGCGAGAAACCCGGCTCGGAGATGCGGCTCGCCAGCTTCGGCTTCACCGCCCCGGATGGCCGCGAGGCGGACATCTCGGTCTTCTCGTTTCCCGATGCCGCGGGTGGATTGCTCGCGAACATCAATCGCTGGCGCGGCCAGATCGGACTCGATCCCGTCGCCGACGACGCGCTCGAAACCACGGCGGAACGCATCCAGATCGCCGGCCTTCCCTCGTGGTTCGTGGAGTTCGCGGGAATCGCGTCCGGCTCCGCGCCCATGATGGGAGCGGCGCCGCCGGCCACCGGGCCCACGCGCATCATCGGCGCCATCGTGCCGATCGGAGGCGCCTCGTGGTTTTTCAAGATGATGGGGCCCGACGACGTCGTCGCCGGCCAGCGCGAGACGTTCCAGGAATTTATCGCCGGCATCCGCGCCGTCACACCCTCGGCCGCGGAAGCGCCGTCCGCCGTCCGGCCCGTCGATCCGCACGCCGGCGTGCCCGGCGCTCCGCCGTTGCCGTCTTCGAGCCCGGCATCGCCCGCCGGATCGAGCGCGATGGATCCATCCGCCGTGCCGGCCCCGCCGCGGCAGGACGGTTTTCACTACGACACGCCCGCCGGCTGGCAGGCGCGGGAAACCACGCAGTTTCGCCTCGCCAGCTTCTCCGTGCCGGGCGACGGCGTGGCTCCGGCCGACGTCTCCGTCTCCGCCTTCCCCGGCATGGCCGGGCAGGATCTCGAAAACGTGAATCGCTGGCGCGGCCAGGTCGGCCTCGGCCCGGTCGACGCGGCCGGGCTGGATGCGATCACGACGAGAATCGAGGGCGATGGCGGCTACCACGACTTTCAGATGTATGATTTCGAAAGCGCGCAACCCATGCTCGAAGGCGGACGCAGGATGCGCCTGCTTGTCGCCATGCTGAAGCAGGAAGACACCATCTGGTTCTTCAAAATGACGGGCGAAAGCGGACTCGTCGCCAGCCAGCGCGAGGCGTTCGCGCGGTTTCTTCGTTCCTTCCACCTCGATTCCGCCCACGCGCATTGAGCACCTCCTCCTCCCCCTCCCGCATGTCCCGCGAGAAATCCTCCCTGCTCGGCGGCGCGATCCGGCTCATCACCTCGCTGCAGCTCACGATTGCCTGCCTCGTCATCAGCATGGTGCTGATCTTCGTCGGCACGATCGCCCAGGTGCAGCTCGGCATCGACCAGGCGCTCGACACCTATTTCCACAACATCCTCGTGTGGTGGTCGCCGCCCGGATCGACGTGGCGCATCCCGATCATGCCGGGCGGGTTTCTCGTCGGCAGCGTCCTGCTGGTCAATCTCGTCGCCGCGCACTTCTACCGGTTCAAATGGACGGCGAAGAAAGCCGGCATCTGGCTCGTGCACGTCGGGATCATCCTGCTCCTGCTGGGCGAGTTGTTCACCGCGATCCTCTCCCGCGAGAGCGCGATGCGCATGACGGAGGGCGACACGAAAAACTACTCCGAGGCCTACCGGGAAACCGAGCTTGCGATCATCGATCACAGCGCCGCGGACACCGATCGCGTCCTCGCCATCGCCGAGAGCGGGCTCGACGCCGGCGAATCGTTCCAGCATCCGGCCATGCCGTTTCGCATCGAGGTGAAGGATTTCTTCGCCAACAGCCGCATCTTCCGCCGCGGCCCGGAAACCGGCGCCCTCGCCGCCCCGCTCGCGACCATGGGTGTCGGCCTCGGATTGACCGCGCAGGAGCAGCCGCGCACGCCGAAGATGGACGAGCGCGACATCTCGATCGCGTGGGTCGAAGTGGTCGCGCCCGGCGGCTCGCTCGGCACGTGGATGGTTTCGAATGTCTTCCAGGAACGGCAGGATTTCACCCACGCCGGGAAAGCCTACTCGATCGAGCTGCGGCAGCGGCGTTTCTACGAGTCCCATTCGCTCACGCTGCTCGACTTCAGCCATGACCGCTACGCCGGCACGGAGATTCCGCGCAACTTCTCCAGCCGCGTCCGCCTCGTCGATCCCGAACGCGGGGAGGACCGCGAGCTGCTCATCTACATGAACCATCCGCTGCGGCACGCGGGGCTCACGTATTTCCAATCTGGATACGACGGCGAGGCGACCACGATCCTGCAGGTCGTGCAGAACCCGAGCCGCCACCTCCCCTATATCTCCTGCCTCCTGGTCGGCCTGGGATTGCTCGTCCAGTTCGGCATCCACCTCTACGGGTTCTTCCGGCGCCGCAAGGCCCGGGCCATCGCACCATGAAGAAAGCGCTTCCCTGGATCATCACGCTCGTCGCCGCGGCCTTCGTCGCGGCCTCCGCCTTTCGCCCCGAACCGGCGGAAAAGGCGCACTGGGAGGAACTCGGCCGGCTGCCCGTTCTGCTCAACGGCCGTATCAAACCCCTGGATACAGTCGCGCGCGCCTCGCTCCTCGTCATCCACGACAAGCAGAGCCTGCGCGTGCCGCCGTCTCCGGATGCGCCCACGGAAAAGCTGAGCGCGATGGAGTGGCTCGGAGAGGTTGTCTTCATCCCCGCCCGGGCGGACGCGCGCAAGATCTTCACCATCCACGATCCGGACGTGCTCAGTTTGTTCGGATGGAAGCAGGGCGGCGAAAAGCATTTCTCGTTCAAGGAACTCCAGCCCTTCGGCCAGGAGATCGTGCGGCAGGCGCAACTGGCGAGCCCGATCGAGCCGCAACGGCGGTCTCTCTTTCAGCGCCACATCCTCGAACTCTACAAGCAGATGGAACTCTACCACCGGCTGAAGAACAGCCTGCAGGTGGACGACACGCCCGACTTCGCGCGCGAGATCGCGCTCTACGCGAACTCGGCGCCCGCCGGCGTGAAGGCCATGAACGACCGCCAGGCGAACGCCGCCTACGACCAGTCCGCCTTCAACGCCTTCATGGCTTTCGCCTCGCGCTACAAGGCGATGGCCGAGACCGCCTACATCCGCGTCGTTCCGCCGGTCGAGCCGCCGGACGACGCCGACCGCGCCGACTGGCAGAATGTCGGCGAGAGCCTGATCCAGACCTCGGTGACCGGGAGCGTCCATCCCGTGGTTGCAGCCTACGCGCAGATCGGCGCGGCCTTCCGCGCGGGCGATGTTCCCGCGTTCAATCGCGCGCTCGCGGATCTCACCTCGTGGGTCGGCGCCCGCTACTCCCCGGAGATGCGCAAGACGGGGCACGAGGTTTTCTTCAACGGCTACGCGCCTTTCTACGCCGCGCTCGTCATTTACGTTCTGGTCTTCGTCCTCGGCTGTCTTTCGTGGCTGACCGGCCCGGGCGTGTTGCGGCGGACGGCGTTTTTGCTCACCGGGCTCGCGCTGCTGATTCACACGTCCGGAATCATTTTCCGCATGTATCTCGAGGGCCGGCCGCCGGTCACGAACCTTTATTCCTCCGCGGTCTTCGTCGGCTGGGCCGCGGTCGTGCTGGGGCTCATCCTCGAGCGGCTCTATCGCAATGGCGTCGGCAGCGTGGTCTCGGGATTGATCGGCTTCTCCACCCTCGTCGTCGCGCACAACCTCGCGATGGTTTCCGGCGGCGACACGATGGAAATGATGCAGGCCGTCCTCGATTCCAACTTCTGGCTGGCGACGCATGTCGTGATGATCACGGTCGGCTACTCGGCCACGTTTCTCGCGGGGTTTCTCGCCATCGTCTATATCATTCTCGGACTGTTCACGAAGCTGCTCGACCGGCCATTCAGCGGACACTCGCCGACCGCGGCGACGAAGTCCGAAAGCAACGCCGACGCGATCGGCCGGATGGTTTACGGCATCGTGTGCTTCGCCACGTTCTTCAGCTTTGTCGGAACCGTTCTGGGCGGCATCTGGGCCGACCAATCCTGGGGCCGCTTCTGGGGCTGGGATCCGAAGGAAAACGGCGCCGCGCTCATCGTCCTCTGGAATGCGATCATCCTCCACGCGCGCTGGGGCGGCTATATCAGGCAGCGCGGCCTCATGGTCATGGCCGTGTTCGGCAACGTCGTGACGGCCTGGTCCTGGTTCGGCACGAACATGCTCGGCATCGGCCTGCACTCCTACGGTTTCATGGACAAGGCCTTCAACGCGCTCGTCGGGTTCTGGATCAGCCAGTTCCTCATCATGGCCCTGGCCGCCATCCCGCTCGAACGCTGGCGCAGCCGCATGGTCGCCCCACGGCGACAACAAAAGCAACCTCCGCTCTCGGAAGCCCAGGCCTGAAGAGCCACGATCCTGTCGCGTACGCGACAGATTTATGGCTTTCGCGAGCGCGGCCCGCCGTCGCCCCTTCCGCGCGCTTCAAGCGCGGCCGAACCTGGCGAGCCGGCCGGCGACGTCTTTTCGGAAGCGTTCGAGGTGGGCGGCGACGAAGTCTTCGATCGGGATCGATGGATTCTGGACGAGCGGGGTCAGGTCCATCGCCCAGGTGATGCCCGCCATGCGGTCGGTGGCGTGCGAGGTGTGGAAGGTCGCGTGCGCCTCGCGTCGTCCGAGCGCGGCGAGGTCGTAGCGCTTGCCGCCGGAAACCTGCGAATCGAAGACCGCGAGCAGGGCGCGCGCGAGTTCGGGATGACGGCCGGAGTCGAGCGCGACCTTGTCGCTGTCGACGAGCCAGTCGAGATCGCGCCAGACTTCGCATCCGAGCACGCGGGGCGGGCGCTGCCCCGGCGGGAGGGCGCGCAGGGCCTCCAGGCAACGCAGGAGAACCGCGATGTGCGTGTCGTGCTTGTCGGCCGGGTTGTGCAGGTAAACCACTTCCGGCCGGCAACCGGAAAAGATCGCGCGCAAGTCCGCCGCGACACCGGCGTGCCCCGGCGCCTTCACGTCCGCGCTCGGATGCGCGAGCTGGAGCTGGATCGCGTAGCCGCCCATCTCCGCCGCGCGACGCTGCTCCTCGCGGCGCGCGTCCTGCATCTGGTCGTCCGTCAGGCGCGCGTACGGGCCGCCGCGCGGCGAGCCGGCGCCGTTGGTGACGACGACGCCGCCGAAGGCCTTGCCCGGCGTACCCAGGCAATCGCAAATCCCGGCGTGCGCCATGATCTCGATGTCGTCCTGGTGCGCCGCCACGCAGAGATGCGTCACGCGGGCGAGGGCCTCGTCCGGAGCGGAAACCTGCGCCGGCACGTGAATGTCGGCTTTCGGATGGGAAAAATGCATGGGGCGCGCGGGCCGTGAATTCAAATTATGGATACAACGGGCGCCAGCGGCGCCGGAATCTCAAATCTGAAATTTCAAATTCCGGCGCCAGGCAGCCGCCGGATCTGCCACCATGCGCGCTGGAAGCCCTCGATCGCTTCGTAGTCGGCGAGGCCGAGGCGGTCGTAGGCGGCGGCGAGGGCGCGATTCTGGTGCTCCGCCTGCTGCCATGCCTCGCGCAGGCCGGCGGCGACGGGCGTCTGGCTGCGCTGGCTGCGGTGATGAAAGATCGCCTGCGTTTTCAACCCCAGTTCGCGCGGGCTGAACGGCACGGCCATGTCGATCTCCGCGGCGCCCCACGGCGATTCGACTCCGCGATAGATCCAGACCCGGCAATCCTTGAACCACGGCTCGTCTGCCACCGCCGCGCACGCGCGCCGCACGAGCCCGAAGCAGACGGCGGCGATCGACGAAGGATCGTCGCGGTCGCCGGTGACGAAAATCTGATTCGGCGCGCACTCGCGAAGCACGCTCACGATCGCGTCGACATCCGCCTCGTCGGGCGCGAACTGCCGGTAACGCCCGCGCTCGTAGAAGGCGAGGTCGAGAAAACACGCCTGGGTGGCGGCGATTCCGCAGCCTTGCAGCGAGGCCCGCGCCTCGCCGCGGCGGAGCAGGCCTTTCAAGCGCCGGATCTCCGGCGGGTCGCTCGCGAACGCCGACTTCGCGAGCAACTGCGCGCGCACGTCCGCGACGAATTCCGCCACCGCGCCGGGCTCCTCGAAG
>CAZFCY010000007.1:36283-58067 GCA_964517665.1 uncultured Opitutaceae bacterium
ATCTCGCCCACGAGATCGGCCGCCATCACCGCCTCCTCGTCCGGCAGCGCGAGATTCCCCGAAGTGATATAAACAACCGTGACATCATGCCCCTGATCCTGAAGCCGGCGAAGCGTGCCGCCCATGCCGAGCACGTCGTGCGACGGCTCCGGGCTGAAGACCACGACGCGTTTCGGAAACGGCTCCGCGCGCTCCGGCCGCCACGAGTCGTCGGCCTTCGGCTTGCCGCCCGGCCAGCCGGTGATGGTGTGCTGGAGTTCGTTGAAGATGCGGATGTTCATCCCGTAGGCCGGCCCCTGCTCGGTCAGGAGATCGGCCATGCCGTGCTCGCTATAGTGTTCATCGAGGAGCTTGAGGACGGGTTTTCCGACCTTCTCCGCGAGCCAGACGACCGCGCTGCGCACGAGCGCCGGCGTCCACTGCACGGGGCCGACGAGCCACGGATGCCGCGCGCGCGTCAACGCCGAGGCCGCCGCGCGATCGATGAGGAAACGCGCCCGCGGATGGCCCTGCAGGAAGCTCGCGGGCAACGATTCCGTCGGCGCGCCCTCGACCGCCTGCGCGATCACGCCGGCCTTCGCCTCGCCCCACGCGAGGAGCGCGATGCGGCGCGCGTCGAGGATCGTGCCGACGCCCATCGTGATCGCGTGCCGCGGCACGTTGGTTTCGCCGAGAAAATCACGCGCCGCGTCGCGCCGGGTCAGCGCGTCGAGCGTGACGAGCCGCGTGCGCGAATCCCGGCCGGAGCCCGGCTCGTTGAAGCCGATGTGCCCCGTGCGGCCGATGCCGAGAATCTGCAGGTCGAGCCCGCCCGCGGCGCGGATCTCCTCCTCGAAGGCCTGGCACCAGGCGAAAACATCGGCGCGCGGCACGGAACCGTCGGGCACGTGTATGTTTTCCGGCAATATATCAATATGATCGAACAACTGCTCGTGCATGAACCGCCAGTAACTCTCGGGATGCGCGCGCGGGAGGCCGTAATATTCATCGAGGTTGAACGTGACGACGCGGCGGAAGCAGAGCCCGTTCTCCCGGTGGAGCCGGATCAACCGGCGATAGAGCCGCACCGGCGTCGAGCCGGTCGCGAGCCCGAGCACGGTGTCGCGGCCGGCGGCGTCGTTTTCGCGGATCAGCGTCTCGATCTCCGCGGCCAGCACGGCGCAGGCCTCGTCGGCGCCGGCGTATATATCAGTCGGGATGCGCTCGCGCTGGCGCGCTTCGATGCTGTCGGGAATGGTCATGGCGGAAATGTCAGGGGTGATTCGACGAGCGGAAAAAATCCAGGGTCTGCCCCAGCCCGGCCTCGAGCGAGCCGGTCGGATGAAAGCCGGCGGCGCGCAGCTTGTCGACCGCGGCGCGCGAATGCCGCACGTCGCCCGCGCGCTCCGGCGCGTATTCAATGGCCGAGGACGAGCCCGCCAGCTCGATGACGCGCTCCGCCAGCCCGCGGATCGTGATCTCGCCGCCGTAGCCGGCGTTGAACGCGCCGGTGAGCCCGGGCGTCGTGGCGGCGAAGACGTTCGCGGCCACGATGTCCTTCACGAAGACGAAGTCGCGCGTCTGCCCGCCGTCGCCGAAGATCGTGAGCGGCCGGCCGGCGAGCGCGCGCGCGATGAAGATCGGCACGGCGGCGGCGTACGCGCCCGCCGGATCCTGGCGCGGGCCGAAGACGTTGAAATAACGCAGCGCCGCGGTCTCGAGGCGGCCGTTCTCCGTGTACTGCCGGCAATAATATTCGCCGTCGAGCTTCGTGACCGCGTAGGGGCTGCGCGGCTCCGGCGGCATGTCCTCGCGTTTCGGCACGGCGGGATTGTTTCCGTAGATCGCGGCCGAGCTGCTGAAGCACAGCTTGCGCACTCCCGCGCGGGCGGACGCCTCGAGAACCTCGAGCAGGCCGATGACGTTGAGATCCACGCATTCGCGCGGGCGCTCCACCGACTCCGGCACGCTGACGAGCGCGGCAAGATGAAACACATAGTCCACCCCCGCGACCGCCCGATCGACGAGCGCGCGGTCCGTGATCGAGCCCTCGATGAACTCGACCTCGAGGCCCTCGAGGTTGCGGCGGTTGCCCGTGCGAAGATTGTCGAGCACGCGGACCTCCGCGCGGCCCTGGAAATATTCGGCGATATGGCTGCCGATGAATCCGGCTCCGCCGGTGATGAGGACTTTCATTTTAGAAGCAGCGGGTGGCGAGTGGAGCATAACGTGGCGCGCCACGAAGGAATCTCGGGAAATACAATATTCATGCCCGCTACTGGCTAGTCGCCACTCGCTACCTTTTCCACGATCGCCTCCATCTCCTTCTGCTGCCGCTCCAGGCTGCGGAGCAGCGCGAACTGGTTGCGGGCGCGATCGAGATTGTGGCCGGGGCGTTTGATCTTGAAATAAACATCGCCCTCGAGGTGGTCGGTCAAAAAACGCATGCCGATCTCGAAGGTGATCAGGCGGCCGGAAAACGCGAGACGCGCGATCTCCGCCTCGTTGAGAAACGAGCGCGCGGCCGACAGGTAGCCCTCGACGAGCGCCTCGAAAACCGGCAACCGCGCATGGACGCGCGCGAGGTCGCGCTCGTCCTCCGCCGCCGCGTTCGTCGCCGATCGGACCATGTCGCCGAAATCGCACAACGCCAGGCCCGGCATCACCGTGTCCAGGTCGATGACACAGACGCCCTCGCCGGTGGCGTCGTCGATCATGACGTTGTTGAGCTTGGTGTCGTTGTGTGTGACGCGCTCCGGAATCTCGCCGCGCGCCTGGAGATCGAGCAGCGCATCCACCATCGATTCGCGCGCGAGCGCGAAGGCGATGTCCTCCGCGATCGCGCCGGCGCGGCCTTGCGCGTCGTTTTCGATCGCGCGCCGCAGCGCGTCGAAGCGGCGCCGGGTGTCGTGAAAGAACGGGATGGTCTCATGCAGCCGGCCGCCCGGGAGATCGACGAGGAGTTGTTGAAACCCGCCGAAGGCCCGCGCCGCCTCCCGCGCCTGCCGCGGATGCTCGATGATATCGTGCGTCCGCGCGCCCTCGATGAAGACGTAGCACCGCCACCAGCCTCCGTGTTCATCGCGGTGGTACGGCCGGCCGTCGCGCGCGGGCACGAGGGTCAGCGCGCGGCGCGCGGGCGCCCCGGCGGAAGCGGCCGCCGCCGCCACGCCGCGGGCGACGTGCGCCGTGACGCGCGCGATGTTGTCCATCAGCGCCGGCACGTCCTTGAAGACGCGGTCGTTGATCCGCTGCAGGATATAACGGACCGGCGCGCCGGCCTGATCGAACTCGAGCAGGAACGTGTCGTTGATGTGGCCGCTGCCGTGGGCCTCGCCGCGGCGCATTCGATCCGGAAGCGGGAAGCCCTTCGCGACGGCCGCGAGATCGACGGATGAGCGCGCATCCGCGTTCATGATGCGCGGCGCCCGCGCCCGGGGATGGCGAGACTGAGGGACATCGTCCCATGGAATGCAGGGGCCGCGGCGTTGCGCAACAGTTTTTCTTTGTTGCTTATCATTCCGCTTGCGTTGCGCCCGTGGGGGCGTTTCCGCTTCCCCATGGCCCGACCCGCCGCCACGCGCTCCCGCTCCCGCTCCTCCAGGCCCGGCGACAAGGCCGATCTTCGTGGCGCGCTGCGCCGCCTCGTCGCGGACGCCCCGCCCGACCGGCCGCTGCCGACGACGCGCGAACTCGGCGGGCAGTTCGGCGTTTCGAACACGACGGTGTTTCGCGTCCTCAACCGCCTGGCGGAGGCGGGCGAGATCTGGCAGCATCCGACGAACGGCCGCTACTATCCGTCCGACGCGCGCCTCCTCCTCGACCGGCCGAAGCCCGTGGCGTGCCTGATCCGGCGGCTCGAGCTGGGCAGCGCGCTTTACCGCGAGCTGCTCGAGGGCATCAGCGCGGGCTGCGGAGCGGGGCATCGCACGATGTTGCTCTGGCACGACGAACTGCTGGTCAATCATCCGGACCCGCGCGATCCGCCGATCTTCGCGACCGTCGGCGCGCAGCGCGCGATCCTCGAGGACTTTCTCGACCGTCATGGCCCGTCGGCCGGCGGGTTCGTGCTCGATCACGTCTGGAGCGACGACGCGTTGCGCGCGCACGCGGAGCGCCTGCAGCCGGCCGTCGTGCTCTTCCGCTCCTGCGCGATCAAGAGCCTCGGCAACATCCGCGCCGATTTTCGCGCCGGCGCGGTCAAGGCGCTCGCGCACCTCCTCGGCCGCGGCTACGAGCAGATTCTCCCGATCGAACCCTTCGCGGGCGATCCGGCCGTGGTGGAGTTCGCGGCCGCGCTCGAAGCCGCCGCGGACGAACTCGGCTGTCGCAACCGGCTGACTCCCGTCGTCACCGCGAGCACGCCGAAGGAACGCCGCGCGGTGGTCGAACGACTGCGCCGCGGCAGCAAGCGCGGCGCCCTGCTCTGCCCCGAGGACAACGTCGCGCTGCTCCTGATCGAAGCGCTGCGGCAGGCGAAGGTTCGGATCCCCCACGCGGTCGGCGTGCTCTCCGTCATGGGCACGGATCTCGCGGTCAAGGCGGGCGTGAGCTGCCTGCGTTACGACTTTCGAGAGCTCGGCCGCCTCGCGGCGCAGGCGCTCGGCGAATCGGCGCCCGCGCGCCACACGATCGAGCCGCAGTTCGCCCTCGGCGCGACGACCTGAAGCGCCCCGCGATTCATGCCGGGCGCGGATTTGCGGGGAAACTACTCCTTCTCCACCACGGTCTCGCCGCCGGGCTCGAGCGGAAACATGACCCGCCAGCCGGAGACGGTCACGCCCACGCGGCCGTCCGTCCGCGCCAGCTTCGCGCTCGCGGGATCGACCGCGGGCGCGTGAGCCGGATCGACGAAGAGCACGTGAAGAAAATAATCCCGCGCCGCCGGTTGCGAAGGCGACACCTCGAGCCGCCAGGCGCCCGGCTCGATGCTCTTCACCTTCGGGGCCTCGGGATCCCATGAATAGTTTTTGCCGTCGACCCATGCCTCGCGGCCGGGTCCGCCCACGAGTTCCAGCCGCGCGTTTTCGGGCAGCAGCGTGAGGGTCGAGAGCCGGCCGCCGGCGTGATCGGTGACCATGAAGTTTCCTTTCAAAGCGGGTTCGTTGACCGTGTGCAGGAGGAACTTTTTCTTGAACGAGGGATTCGCGCTTTCGACACGGTCGAAGACCACCACGATGGGGTTCACCGCGATGCTCGGATTCGTTTGCGAGGCGTCCCGGAGATAGACGATCTCGCGCTGGGCCAGGCGCACGCGCTCCGGATCGTAGGCCCGGGTCGCGTCTCCCGCCATGACGGTGTAGTCGCGGGTGTCGCGAAACGCCGTGATGCCGTCGAGCGCGGCCGATCCGCCCGGCACGAGATCCTCGAGCCGCCGGGGCTCCGCGCGACGGTAGGGCTGGCCGCCGTCGTTGGAGATCGGCCGGCCCTCGAAGTCGAAGCGCTGCTCCGGATCGAAGACGACGATCGCGTTGTGCGCGATGGTGCGGGAGAAATAGTTCAGCCAATGCGTGCCGCCGTACGCGGGCTCCGTGAGGCTTGCGTCGTAGATCCCGGAGTCGATCGCCAGCCCGCCGCGATAATGCAGGGTGAACGAATTCTCATCCCGATGGTGATGGTTCGCGGAATAAAAGGGAACCGAGCGAAATTGCAGCACGGTGGCGTCGGCCCCCCAACTGTCGCGCGCGATCACGACGCCGGAGTTCTCGAAATGCCGGCTCAACGGCAGCGGCTCGCGCAGGTCGTCCGGCAGGCGCGCCCGCACGCGCTTGTCCCCATAGAGGATGTCGGGAAACGGATCCATGCCGCGCCGCACCTCGCCGGCCGCATACGGGTTCTTGAGGATGCCGGCCGCGATCTGCAACTGCGCCCGCCCGGGCGGCTCGTTCAGGTCGTAGAGAACGGAATAGGCGTCACCAGTATTTGGATACGTTCCGTCGCCCTGACGGCCGTAGAGCCAGAAGAGCGGCGTCAGCGCCTGCCAGGGAAAATAGACGCTCTCGTTGGTCGCGCTCGACCAGAGGTTGTGAATGCCGCCGGTCAGGTAGGCCGAGCTGTAGGCCCAGCCCATGTGATAACCGCCGTCCTTCGCGATCCACCCCTGGGCTGGAAAATAGCCGTGGACCCAGTGATCGCGCACGACGAGGAGCCGCTCGCGCAACCCGGGCCGGTCCGGGACAAGCGCGAGGAAACCCGCCGCAAGCGTCATGTTGCCCCAGCGGGAGTGGCCGCTGACGTAATTCGTGCTCCGGTTCGCGAAGTACCAGAGCGCGTCCAGGTGCTCCACGATCGCGTCGCCCACGCGCTGCCGCTCCTCCGTCGAAAGCCAGGAATACAGCCAGTCGTAGGCCACGGCGAGCGACTGCAAACGGCCGCGCTGCTCGGAGTCGTTGCCGACGGGACCCGATGCCGCGAGCGCCCCGGCCCAGCGCTTCGCCCACGCGCGGTAGCGCTCCTCGCCGGTCACGACGGCGGCAAAGGCGACATTGCGCCCGGTCGTCCACGCCTTCAGATGCGCGCCCCGCGCATAGGTCTCCGGCGGAGCCTTCATCGCGCGCATCTCGAGCGCTTCCACGAGTTGCCGCCATTCGTCGGCGTAGTCGCCCGCAATGCGCCGGCGAATCTCCGGGAGATCCGTGTCGCGAAAGAACAACCGGGGATGGCCGGGATACACCTCGAAATCCGCGGCGTCCTCGTGAACAACCGGCGCGGGCGCCTCCGCCTGGCCGATCCGGTAGTCCGCGCAAAGGCGGACCGGCAGGAGCAGAGGCGGGGCAAGCAGAAGAAAGCAAAGACCGGGGCGACACATGACCAGCGAATCACAGGCGCATTTGAAATGCAGCGCGAGCAAAATAAGCCACAAATCCTTTCACTTTATTTCCGCCACTTCCAATTGCCTTGCCCGGCGTCAGGCATCCATATCCAATGCGCATTTGCAACATGCCGGCGCCTCCCGTGAGCCAGAGGCATCGATCGCGAACGCGCGCATTTTTTCGCCGGGCGGAGGCGCGGAAGTCCGTCACCGAACACGACATGAAAACCTCCTATCGTTTCCCCAGGAACTTCGTCTGGGGCGTCGCCGCCGCCGCCGCGCAGATCGAGGGCGCGGCCGATGCCGACGGCAGGGGCGAGTCCATCTGGGACCGCTTCGCCGCGACGCCCGGCAAGGTCGGGCGGGGCGACACGCCCGCGATCGCCTGCGATCATTACCATCGTTTCAAGGACGACTTCGCCCTCATGCGCCGGCTGGGCGTGAAGCACTACCGGCTCTCGCTCGCGTGGCCGCGCCTGCACCCGGACGGCGGGCCGGGCGTGAATCAGAAGGGCATCGATTTTTACCGCCGCGTCTTCGATGCGCTCGAGAAGAACGGCATCACGCCGTGGGTCACGCTCTATCATTGGGATCTGCCGCAGGCCCTGGAGGACCGGGGCGGCTGGCGCAGCCGCGC
The DNA here is from genome assembly GCA_964517665.1 of uncultured Opitutaceae bacterium. Classification (GTDB taxonomy): domain Bacteria; phylum Verrucomicrobiota; class Verrucomicrobiia; order Opitutales; family Opitutaceae; genus Congregicoccus. The sequence goes on from CAZFCY010000007.1 coordinate 43,711, forward strand.
GGTCGTCGATGCCTTCGCGCGTTACTGCGACACGGCCGTGCGCGCATTCAGCGACCACGCGCGGCACTGGATCACGCTCAACGAAATCCCGACCTTCATCGGCCACGGCTATCGCATCGGCTGTCACGCGCCGGGCGCGAGGGAAACGGACGCGGTGGTCAACCAGGCGTTTCACCATACCCTGCTCGCCCACGGCCATGCCGTGCGCGCCGTGCGCGAACACGGCGGACGCGGCGCGCGCGTCGGGCTCACGCAGGACCTGAGCGTGTCGATCCCCGTGACGGAGACGCCACGCGACATCGCCGCCGCGCAAGCCGAGCTGGCCGAACGAAACGAGCACCTGCTCGCGCCGATCTTTCATGGCCGTTACCCTGCCTCGTATCTGCGGCGCGCGGGCGCGGCCGCGCCCAGGATCGGGCGGGGCGATCTCGCGCTCATCTCCACGCCGACGGACTTTCTCGGGTTGAACATATACAGCGGCTTCTTCATCCGGGCGGGGCGGGGAAAATCCCGCGAAATCCTGTCCGTGCCGGCGGAGTTCCCGCGCGCCGCGCTCGACTGGCTGCAGCTCATGCCGCAGTCGATCTATTGGGCGCTGCGGCACTGCCACGCGTTATATCGACCGCGCGCGCTCTACATCACGGAAAACGGCGTCGGCTACAACGAGCCCGCGTCCGTCGAGACCGAGCTCCAGGATCTCCACCGGCGCGAGTACGTGCGCAATTACCTGACCAACGTCCATCGCGCGGTGGACGAGGGCATTCCGTGCCGGGGCTACTTCCTGTGGTCGTTTCTCGACAACTTCGAATGGGCCTCCGGTTACGCGCAGCGCTTCGGCCTCGTCCACGTGGATTACGCCACGCAAAAACGCACGCCGAAGCTGAGCGCGAAATGGTACTCGGCCCTCATGCGCGAAAACCGGATCGTCTGACCTGCCCGGGCCGCATGCGCTTCCGGCGGTTCGCGATCGCCAAACCGCACAAAAGCCGTGAGATCCTCGTGAGTTCCTTATTCCATTCGCCCCACGATGACCCAAGTTCCCTCGCTCCCATCCTCGCTTCGCGTCCGTCTCTCGCTCATGATGTTCCTCCAGTTTTTCATCTGGGGAGCGTGGGCCGTCACACTGGGCACCTACCTGTTGCAGACGCTCGAGTTCACCGGCACGCAAACCGCGCGGGCTTACAGCTCCATGCCGTGGGGCGCGATCGTGGCGCCGTTCATCGTCGGCATGATCGTGGACCGGTTTTTCGCGGCCGAGAAGGTCCTCGGCGTGCTGCACCTTGCCGGGGCGGCGCTGCTCTATTGGGCCTCGACCATCACGGAACCGGGGGCATTTTTCTGGGTGCTGCTGGCCTACGCGATCTGTTACAACCCCACGCTCGCGCTCGTGAACGCGATCTCGTTTCCCCAACTGACGAGCACCGAGAAACAATTCCCCGCGATCCGCGTGTTCGGCACGCTCGGCTGGATCGCCGCCGGCCTGCTCGTCGGGCTCATGGGCGTGGAGGCGCGCGCCCTGCCGTTGCAACTGGCGGCGGCATGCTCCGCCGTGCTCGGCGTGTTTTCCTTTTTCCTGCCGCACACCCCTCCGAAGGCGCTCGGCCACCGGGTGAGCGTGCGCGACGTGCTCGGGCTCGACGCGCTCGTTCTCCTGAAGCAACGGTCGTTCGCGGTCTTCGTGATCGGCTCGCTCCTCATCTGCATTCCCCTCGCGTTCTATTATAATTTCACGAACGCGTTCCTGAACGAGAAGGGCATCGTCAACGCCGCCGGCAAGATGACGATCGGCCAGACGTCGGAAGCGCTCTTCATGCTCACGATGCCGTTCTTCTTCGTCCGGCTCGGGGTGAAATACATGCTGCTCACGGCGATGGCGGCCTGGGCCGGGCGCTACCTGCTTTTCGCCTTCGGCACGCCCGATGATTTCGTCCTCGCTTATTATCTGGGCATCGCGCTGCACGGCATTTGTTACGATTTCTTTTTCGTCACCGGGCAGATCTATGTGGACAACACCGCGCCGAAATCGGTGCGGGCGAGCGCGCAGGGCTTCATCACGCTGATCACCTACGGCATCGGCATGTTGATCGGCACATGGGTCTCGGGCCCGGTCGTGGATCACTATGCGCGACTGACCGCCGACGGCGTCCGGCACGACTGGACGTCGATCTGGCTCTGGCCCGCGGCGATGTCCGTCGTGGTGCTCGCGCTCTTCGCCTTCTTCTTCGGCAACGGCAAAACCCGGAACGCCGCCGCCACTTCCTCATGAGCGACACGAAGAAACGACTCGGCGTCGGATTCGTCGGCAGCGGCTTCATCACGAAGTTTCATCTCCAGTCGTGGCTGGCGGTGCGCGACGCCGACGTGCTCGGCATCTGGAGCCCGAACACCGCGCGCGCCGAAGCCACCGCGGCGCTCGCGCGGGAACTCGGCGTGGGCGAGGCTCGCGCCTACGGCTCGATCACCGAGATGATCGCCGATCCGGCGATCGACGCGCTCTGGATCTGCGGGCCGAACCACCGGCGGGTGGAAAATCTCGAGGAGATCGTCGCGGCCCTGCGATCCGGCCGCGGCGAACTCGCCGGCATCGCCTGCGAGAAACCGCTCGCGCGCAACGCGGCCGAGGCGCGGCGCTGCGTGGAGCTGATCGAACAGGCCGGCGTGTTGCACGGTTATCTCGAGGATCAGCTCTTCACGCCCGCGCTCACGCGCGGCCGTGAGATCGTCTGGAGCCGCGGCGCCTCGATCACCGGCCGCCCCTACCTCGCGCGCGCCGCCGAGGAGCACAGCGGGCCGCACACGCCGTGGTTCTGGCAGGGAAACCTTCAAGGCGGCGGCGTGCTCAACGACATGATGTGCCACAGCGTCGAGGTCGCGCGTTTCCTGCTGACCGAGCCCGGCAAACCGCGGAACAGCATCCGGCCCGTGAAGGTGACCGGCCACATCCACAGCCTCAAGTGGTCGCGACCCGAATACGCCGCCCGGCTTCGTGAAACGATGGGCGCGGAGGTGGACTATATCAAACGGCCCTCCGAGGATTTCGCGCGCGCCACGATTGAATATATCGACGACGCCGGCCGGCCGCTCGTCGCGGAGGTCACGACGTCGTGGTGCTTCGTCGGCGCGGGCCTGCGGCTCAGCGCCGAGCTGCTCGGTCCGGAATATTCATTCGCCCACAACTCGCTCGACAGCGGCGGGCGTGTCTTTCTCAGCCGCCGCGTGACGGGAGACGCCGGCGAGGATCTCGTCGAGAAGCAGAACGCCGAGCAGGGCCTCATGCCGATCGTCGGCAACGAGGCGTCCGAATACGGTTACGAAAACGAGAATCGGCATTTCACACAGTGTTTCCGCGCGGGCCGGCAGCCGTCCTTGAATTTCCACGACGGCCTCGAAGTCGTCGAGTTGCTCATGACCGCCTACATGAGCGCCGAGCAGGGCCGGACGATCGACTGGAAACCCGCCGGCCTCGAGACCTTCGTGCCCGCCGTGGCGCGAGGCGAATGGAAACCCGGACATCCATCATGAAGCCCACCATTGCCTCCACCTGTCTTCGCCTGATCGCGCTGTTTCCCGTCATGTCCGGCTGTCTCCTCGCCGCGTCCGATGAATCCCTCTTCGGCCGATGGGCCTTGACCATTCCCGGCGACCGCGCGGGCTGGCTCGAGATCGAGCAGCGCGACGGCTGGCTCGATGGCTCGATCCTTTGGGGCGGCGGCAGCGTCGTGCCGTTGTCGAGCGTCGTGATCGAAAGCGGCGTGCTCACCGCCACGCGCGTGCGCGACGTGGAGCGCAGGGACGCATCCGGCGTGGTGGTCAGGACGCAGCAGTTCACCGAAACGATCACCGCCATGCCGGACGGGCCGGACATCTTGAGGCTCACACGCACCGCGCCACGCGTCGATGGCGCCGGCTTCGAACTCGCGGGGTTCACTGGAAGACGCATTCCCCCGCTGCCGCCCGCGCCCGATCTCGCGCAGGTGCGATTCGGCGAGCCGGTTTCGCTCTTCAATGGCAGGGATCTATCCGGGTGGCGGACGATCGAATCCGGCGTGGACAACAAATGGCGCGTGGAAGACGGCGTGCTGGTCAACCAGCCGGAGCCGCGCGTCGAAGGCCGGCCGCGTCCGCGCGCCGCCAACCTGCGCACCGTGCCCGAATTCGAGGACTTCAACCTCGCGCTCGAAGTCAACATACCGGCGGACAGCAACAGCGGCGTGTATTTGCGCGGCATTTACGAAGTGCAGGTCTTCGACTCCTTCGGAAAGCCGCTCGATTCGCACAACATGGGCGCGATCTACAGCCGGATCACACCGGCCGTCGCCGCCGAGAAGCCGGCCGGCGAATGGCAGCGTTTCGATATGACGCTCGTGGACCGGCACGTCACCGTCGTGCTCAACGGCCGGACGATCATCGACAACCAGCCGCTCGCCGGCTGCACCGGCGGCGCGCTCTGGTCCGATCAATTCCGCCCCGGGCCGATCTTTCTGCAAGGCGACCACGGCCCGGTGAGCTATCGCAATATCATCCTGCGGCCGGCTCTGAAACAGCCGCGCGCGACACGTCCGAGACCAGCGTCTCGATGAACTTCCTCATCGCGGGCGTGAGCACACGGCCCTTGCGGTGGAGCACGGCCAGCGGGCGGGTGAAGGTGCGGCCGCGCAGCTTCACGCTGCGCAGCGTGCCCTGATTCACCTCCTGCTGGACGGTGGCGCTCGGCACGATCGCGATGCCGGCGTCGATCTCGACGGCGCGTTTGACCGTCTCGATGTTGTCGAACTCCATCACCGGCTCCACCTCGAAGCGGAAGTCGCGGAAGATCGCGTCGATCGCCTTGCGCGTGGGGATGTCGGGATCGAAGCCGATGAACTTGTGCGGGGACAGCGCCTTGACGTCCACCTCCGACTCCGCCGCGAGCGGATGCTGGGGGTTGCAGATCAGGACCATCTGATCCTCGCGGAAGGGCACGATCTCGATCTGCCTCGTCTTGATGGGGAAGGCGACGAGGCCGAAGTCCACGGCGTTGTGGAGGATGTCCTCGTAGACGAGGTTCGAGCGGCGGTACTCCACCCGCACGTTGACGGCCGGGTACTCTTGCAGGAACCGCTTGATATAAGGCGGCAGCTCGTGGAGCCCGATGCTGTAGATCGTCGAGATGCGGATCGTGCCGCTGATGATCTTTTTCAACTCCTGCAGCTCGCTGAGCAGTGTCTCGTAGTCGTGCAGGATCTCCTTCGCGGCGTCGTACACGCGATGGCCCTCGCGCGTGAGCTGGAACTGCTTCTGGCTCCGGTCGATCAACAGCGTCTTGAAATGCCGCTCCATCGCGCGGGCCTGCTGGCTGACCGCCGATTGCGTGATGCCGTTGAGTTTGGCCGCCTTGGAAAAGCTTTTGGTCTCCACAAGGTCGGCGAATACCTTGAAATTATCGATTTGCATAAATGCCGGCTCAGGCTCGGTTTATCATAATGGTTGCTAATCACAACCTGAATTTCGCGATAGCACATTTAATGTTCCTCTCTTACGACGATTTTCTCGCCAATCTCGCGGATGTGAACGCCCGCATCGCCCTCGCCTGCCGCGAGGCGGGGCGCGATCCCGGCGCGGTCGGCCTGCTTCCCGTGACCAAGACGCATCCCCCGGAGGCCGGGGCCTACGTCGCCCGGGCCGGCCTCCCCGCGGTGGGCGAAAACCGCGTGCAGGAAGCGAAGGAGAAACAACCGCTCGCCGCCGCGCCGGGCTTGCGCTGGGAGTTGATCGGCCATCTGCAATCGAACAAGGCGAGCCTCGCCGCCGCCCTGTTTCATCGCATCCAGAGCGTCGATGGCGGGCGGCTGCTCACGCGGCTCGACCGCGCCGCGGGCGAAAACGAGGGGCGGCCGCCGTTGCGCATCCTGATCCAGGTGAACGCCGGCAACGACCCGGCGAAGTTCGGCTGCGAACCGGAGGACGCGCCGCGCCTGGTCGAGCAGGCGCTCGCGTGCGCGAACCTGCGCCTCGACGGCCTGATGACGATCGCGCCGCTCAGCGAAGACCCGTCGGTGGCGCGGCGGACATTCTCCAGGCTGCGCGAGTTGCGCGATTCCCTGGCGTCGTCGTTCGGCATCGCGCTGCCCGAATTGTCCATGGGCATGAGCGGCGACCTCGCCGCCGCGATCGCGGCCGGCAGCACGCAGGTCCGCGTCGGCACGGCCCTGTTCGGCGCGCGTGAAAAGGGCAGGATTTGCACAGATGGAAACGAGGCTGCCGGATTCAGTCTTCCCTAGCCGGATCATTCCTTCGTTTCCCTTGTTGCCTTCTGTGCAATGGCGCTTTCTCCGTGTCTTTCGCGGTGAAACCCTCAAACCGCGAGCGGGCTGACTTTCCGGATTGCGCCGACGGGGCGGCGCTCTTGTTTGGAAAGCGTGGAGCAACGGACGCTCAGCACAGAAGCCCGGGAGGCGATCGCGAATCTGCTCGACGATCCCAGCCCCGCCGTACGCCGCGGGCTCCTCAATCATTTTCAGGAACTGGCCGACACCGGCCGGGATTTTCTGCGCGAGATCGCCAACGGCCCCAACCGCATCATCGCGCTGCACGCGCGATGGTACCTGATGGAACTGAAATTCGCCGATCCGGTGAGCGAGTTTCGCGGCTTCATCCGCTCGCTCGGATACGAGCTGGAGACGGGCGTCTTTCTGCTCAGTCGGACGGTTTACCCGGAACTGGACATCAGCGAGTTTTGCGGCCGGCTCGACCGGATCGCGGCCCGCTGCCGGGAGCTGATGGCCGAGCCGCTGCTCATGCGCGAGCGCTGCAAGATCATCAACCGCGTGCTCTTTCACGAGCTGGGCTTCCGCGGAAACATCGACGACTACACCGATCCGGAAAACAGCTTCCTCCACCGCGTCCTCGAACGGCGCAAGGGCCTGCCGATCACGCTCTCGATCCTTTACCTCCTCATCGCCGACCGCTGCGGACTGCAGCTCGAGCCGGTGGGAATCCCCGGTCATTTTCTCGTCGGGTGCTACCACGAGGGGGACGTCTTCTTCATCGATTCGTTCGACCACGGCCGCTTCCTTTCCGCCGAAGACGTGATCGCGTATCTCGAGCGGCGAAAGATCCCGGTGGAGGAATCCTACCTCGCCCCGACCACCGTGCGGGAGGTTCTGTGCCGCTGCTGCCGCAACCTCGCGAGTCACTTCGCGGCCGCGAAACAGCCGCCGCTCGCCCAGCTCTTTGCGGGCTTCGTCGAGGAGTTCGAGACCGCCTACGAGCAGAACACCAGCTCATGAAGCCAGGAGTCAGTTCGGATCTGCGTCCCCTGTTTCCCGACTCCCGTCCACTATCTGCTGAAGCCCCTGCCCTCCCGGGCAGGGCTGCGGGAGCAGCGGGATCGCCGCAAGGATGAATCCGCCCGAGGTCTTCACGCTCGCGGATCTCGAAAGCTGGCAGGCCACGGGCCCCTGCCTCGCCGTGCTCGGGCATCCGATCGCGCATTCGCTCAGCCCGGCGATGCACCATGCCGCGCTGGCGCTGCTCGCCGCGGACGAGCCCGGGTTTGGAAGCTGGCGTTATTTCAAGTTCGATGTGCCGGCGGAAACGCTCGCGCAGGCGCTGCCGGTGTTTCACGCGAAGGGATTTCTGGGGCTCAATCTCACCATCCCGCACAAGGTGCTCGCCGTCGGATTGATCGAACGCGTCGATCCCGCCGCGGCCGAGACGGGCGCGGTCAACACCCTGCGCCGCACGCCGGCCGGCTTCGAGGGCTTCAACACCGACAGCCACGGCATCACGCGCGCGGTGGCGGACGCGTTCGGTCTCTCGTTGCGCGGCGCGGACGTGATCCTGCTCGGCGCGGGCGGCGCGGCGCGGGCGGCGGCGGTGGCATGTCTGCGCGAGCGTTGCGCGAGCCTCTGGATCGGCAACCGCTCGGCCGGCAATCTCGACAACCTCCTCCAGACGCTCCGCCCCGCCGCCGCCAGCCACGGCGGTGAATTGCGCGGCTTCGCTCCCGCCAGTCCACCGGACGGGCTTCCGCGCGACGCGCTCGTGATCAACGCGACCTCGGCCGGCCTGAAGCCCGGCGACGCGTCTCCGATCGATCTTTCGCGGCTGCGCGGCCGGCCGCGTGTTTACGACATGATCTACAATCCGAGGGAAACCCCGCTGCTTCGCCAGGCCGCCGCGCTCGGCCTCGAATCCGCCAACGGCCTCTCCATGCTCGCCCACCAGGGCGCGCGCGCGCTCGAGCTTTGGACGGGACGAAACGTCGATGCCTCCGCCATGCTCGACGCCTGCGCACGCGCGCTGGCGAAATCGTAACACCCACGCCTGCCCGCCCCCTCGCCATGCTCGAAGCCGCCATCGAAGTAAACGCCGCCTTCCCCTGGTTTTTCGCCACGATGGCATTCGTGCTCGGCGCGATCGTGGGAAGTTTTCTCAACGTATGCATTTATCGGATACCGGCCGGGCGCTCGATCATCCGGCCGGGCTCCACCTGCGCCTGCGGCAGGCCCGTCGCGTGGCACGACAACATTCCGATCCTGAGCTGGCTGATCCTGCGCGGCCGCGCGCGGTGTTGCGGGCAACGCTTCAGCGCGCGCTACCCGGCGATCGAGCTGCTCACGGCGGTGATTTTCCTGCTCTGCTGGCTGCGGCTCCCGATCCACAAGGCGCTGCCCGGCATGCTGCTCGCGAGCATCCTGATCTGCGCGACGTTCATCGACTTCGACCACATGATCATCCCGGACCGGTTCACGATCGGAACCGCCGTGCTCGGGGTGCTGATCTCGATCCTCGTGCCGGAGCTGCACGACCAGAACAGCGGGCTCTTCTTCGTCGATGCGGTGCGCTCGTTCATCGCCAGCGTCGTCGGCGTCCTCATCGGCTCGGGTGTCGTGCTGTGGATCGCGTTGCTGGCGGAGGCGATCCTGAAAAAGGAGGCGATGGGGTTCGGCGACGTGAAGTTTCTCGGCGCGATCGGCGCGTTCCTCGGCTGGCAGGGCGGCGTGTTTGCCGTCTTCGGCGGCGCGATCATCGGCACGATCGGCTTCGCCGCCGCGCTCTTCCTCCAGCGCATGACCGGCAGCCAGTCCACGCACGACGATCCGGAGCGCGGCGTCGCGTTTGGAAAACAAACCCCGTTCGGACCGATGCTCGCCGCCGGCGCCTTGCTCTATATGCTGTGGCTGCGCCCGTGGGTCGACGGCTACTTCGACACCGTCGCCGAGATGCTCTACCAGACGTTCTAACCAAGTCGCGATCCGCGCGCACGCTGAAGCGCGTCCTCCTCCAAATCAGCGATACGATCGCGACTGAAGTCGCTCCTACCTCGAGTCGGGCGTGTCCGATGGACCCGTGTAATCGCCGCTTCTTCCCTGCGCGACCTTCTGTAGAAGCTCCGCCATCGCCCCGGCTTCGGGGATGTTGCGTTCCGTGGCGATCTGGCGGGCGCGCTTCAGGAGTTGCGCGCCCATCACGCGCGCCTGCGCTTCGGGCGAGCCGAGATTGACGAATGCGCGCGCGAGATTCGCGAGGAGGGCTTCGTCGCCCGCGTTCACCACGCCCGCCCTTCCGCCAGCGCGACGATTTCGACTGTGGCGCCGGCTGGAGTCGCGAGTTGGTCCCCGACGTTCAATCCGTGGGCGGACAGGATGGCCAGGCCGGTCCAGGACCCGCCCTCACCGACGCCGCTGCGGATCTCGCCAAGTTTCCGGTCCTCGCGCCGCAGTTCGGCGCCCGCGGTGAAACCACCCTCCGCGGTCGCGCGCACGACGAAGAGCCGGCGGCGCACCTTTCCCATGCTGTGCAGCCGCGCCATCACCTCCTGGCCGAGGTAGCAGCCTTTGTTGAAGGAAACCGCCTCCACCTCGAGCCCACCCTCCTGGGGAAGATCGGCGGGACCGAGGTCGATCGGGATCGAGGGCACGCCATCCGCGATGCGCCAGCGTTCGAAAACCGACGGCTCCGCTTCCGTCGCCGCCAGCGCCGGAGCGGCTTCCGTCGCGGAAAACAACACATGCCAGCACTCGCGACGGCCAGCCGCCCGGCCGCGGAAGGCGAGCGCGCCCGCGGCGGTGACGCTGAAGTTCCCCGGCTCGGGCGCAGGACATCCGGGCTCCGCCACCAGCTTGCGCGCGGCCGGGCCGGCGACGGTGAGCAGGCGGGAACCCGCGGTGCGATCGGCGACCGAAACATCATCGGCGATGATGAAACGCTCGAGCCGCTCCGCGATCACCGCCGCGGGAGAGGAAACGCTCACGATCTCGAATTCCTCCTCCCCGCGCCGCAGCACGAAGCTGTCGGCGAGCACGCGGCCCTTGTTGTTGAGCCAAAGTCCGTAGGTCGAGGCGCCCGCGCCCCGGCGCAGATCGTGGGAGAACTGCCCCTGGAGGAAAGACGGCGCGTCCGGCCCGCTGACGACCAGCCGGGCCGCCGGCTCGCTCCAAAAGAATTGTGTCGCTTCCATCTGTTTGATCCTAAACAGGTTTCACCATTTCCTCCAACGGGCGAAAGGGAAATGAAGAAATGTTCTGTTGACGGACCCGGCGATTTATCCATAAATCACCCATCAGTTAACTTTCCCCCGCTTAGCGGGGGTTTTGGGGTAACTAAGAAAGCAATGGCGGGTCGCTTAGGGGTAGGCGACCCGCCTTCTTTTTTTGGAGTGAGAACCCGGCCGGGACCGCCAGCTCCAAACCAGGCGCAGGCCTCAGAGTCGCGGAGCGAAGACCAGACTCAGGAAGGTGAGCAGCCGGAAGATCACGCCGTTCTCTCCCACCAAACCGAAGTCTGGATCGGCGTTTCTCTCCAGCGCGCCGATGTCGTGCTGAATCACGCCGTCGCCGTTCCCGTCCGCCGGCCGCACAAAGTTGCGCTGATCGCGCTCCGGGCGATTCGACAGGGGCGAGGACGAAACCGAGTTGGCGGCATCGACCGCCGGGCTGCCGGCGCCGGGCAGGTGCCCGCGCATGCCGACGTGAAACGCGCCGAGGCCCGCGTTGACCGGCGCGGCGGGCGTGCCGGTCACGTTTCCAAAGGAGGCCGTGCCCCAGATGGCGTCGCGGATCGAGAAGTTCGGCGTCACGATGCCGACGAGGTTCGATCGCTCCGACTTGAAGTTGAAGGTCTCGGGCGAATACCCGTCCGGCGAGAAATCGGGAGAGCCGGAGTCGCGGTTGTCCTCGTTGCCGGCGAGAATCGTGCCGGCCATGAAGACGCGCGCGTCGGGGCCGTCGTTGAAAATCCCGCCGCCGAAGCGCTGGCTGTCCTGCCCCGGAAACGCGCCCGGCTCGTTGGCGCGGTTGAGCGTGATCGTGCAGTAGGCGATCTCGAAGACGCCTTCGGCGACGTTGCGCAGGCCGCCGCCGCTGCCGGACGCGAGGTTTCCGCTCACGGTGGTGTTGGTCATGCGGGTGCGGCCGTTGTTGGTCTGGCTGATGCCGGCGCCGCGGGTGGCGACGTTGCCGGTGATCGCGCTTTGGTTGATGGTGAGGTTGCCGACGTTGAAAATTCCGCCGCCTTGCGAAGTCTGGCCGCCGCCTCCGGGAGGAAGCTCATTGTCGCGGATCCAGGAGCGCTGGATGCTCAAGGTCCCCCAGTTGCTTATCCCGCCGCCAAAGCTGGAGCCGTGATTGTCGCGGATGATGCAGCGATCGATCGTCATGGAGCAGCCGGCCCCGTTGTAAATGCCTCCGGGCAACCCCGATTCGGCGCCGGCGTTGGCGATCGTCAGCCGGCGCAGGGTCACACGCGGACCGTGTTGCGCCCCAGTCCTGCGCAGCAGGCCGCCCGGCCGGCCGAGGTTTGGGGAATCTCCCGCTGCCCAGACGCCGAGAAACGCGCCATCGGAGAGCCGGTAACGCAGCACGTCATGGGTCGCCGAGCTGATCACGAGCAGGGAGCCATCCGGCCCGAGTTCGAGATCGGTCGGCCGATCGAGCCCGCCGCTTCCCGCCGCGACGAGCGTGCCGAGAAAGGCGCCGGTCGCGCCGTTGTAGCGCGCGACGCGATCGTCGCCCCAACTGGAAACCAGAAGGCTGCCATCCGGCGCGAAAAGCATGTCGCGCGGCGTATCCATGCCGACGCCCGCGAACACGCCCTCAAACGTGCCGAAGGTTCCATCGTAGCGCAGGATTCGATGGGCGCTCGCGTCGCTCACGTACATCTTCCCGCCGCGAAACACGATGTTGTTGGGCGTCATCAATCCGGCCGCGCCTCCGTGCGGCGCGAAGATGGAAACAGGCATTCCATTCTGCCCCGTGCGCTCGACCCACCCTGCCGGATAATAGCGGGCGGTGTGAATGGAGTCGGTGTAGAGCGTCCCGTCCTCCGACGGACCGGGAACGGCGTCCGCCAGGAAGTCCGAACCCGCGTTCACGATCTTGTTCTCGTGGACGCCGTCGCTGCGAAAGCGGTGCACGCCCGAGGTCGAACCGGTTACCAGAACGTCGTCGGGGCGGCCGTCGTCGTCGTCATTGTCGATGAGATGAATCGCCACCGGCGTCTCGAGGCCGCCCGCTCCCGCGGAGGCAAAGGCGCCGTTCAACTGGCCGTTGCGATCGAACGACCAGATTTTGTGCCGGGCGGCGTCTCCCACGAGATACTCCACCGCGCGCGTCCAGATGGGAGCCGGCACGCCGTTGGCGTCGATGATCGTGCTCGCGTCGCCGGCCCCGAGGATCGTCACGTCGTCCTCGATGAAGAGTTGCGAACCCGAGAGCACATAGACGCCCGGCGGGAGCGTGATCGTGTCCGCGCCAGGCAGGGCGTTGGCCTCCTCGATCGCGGCGCGCAAGGTCGTGCCGCCCGCGCTCGAGGACCACGCGAAGCCGTTGCCGGGGTTGGAGTCGCCGCCATCGACTGTGCGATTGACGACAAATGTCGCCGCCGGCGCGCGAGGCGTCCAACAACCCAAGGCAGCGGCCGTCACTGCGAGAACGAAAGACGGAGTTGGAAACATGGTGGAGAGGTTCATGGGATCAGGGGGTTGCGGAACCGATCGATGGGCACGCAAGCAAGGCCCGCGGCTGGCTCCCCGAGAAAACGCGACCTCCGCGGGAATCTTACGACCGGCGGGCGCCTGACTGCCGCCGGGCTGATTCCCTCTCTCCTCGAGGCCCAAGCATACCCAGCCCGTCGGGCTGGGCTGAAAGATGGCTGCCCTTCGGGCCGGTGTCCCAGACGCCGGCCGGCTCGACTTCCCCCTCGACAGCATCGCGGGCGTTTCCCGAAACTGCCCGGCTCCGTGCACCAGACCTCCGACATCCACATCGTCAGCAACCGTCCGCTTCCCACGCCCGCGGAATTGCTCACGTCCATCCCCCGCACCGGGGCGCAGTCGAATTTCATCATCCGCGCCCGGCGGGACATCCACGACATCATCTTCGGCGACGATCGCCGCTTCCTCCTCATCGTCGGCCCCTGCTCGATCCACGACGTCGAGGCCGGCCTCGACTACGCCCGGCGGCTGGCCGCGCTCGCGCGCGAAGTCGGCGACCGGATGATGCTGGTCATGCGCGTGTATTTCGAGAAGCCGCGCACGACCGTCGGCTGGAAGGGCCTGATCATGGACCCGCAGCTCGACGGCAGCAGCGACATCCCGGCGGGCCTGCGAATCGCGCGCGGCCTCCTGCGCGACATCGTCGACCTCGGCCTGCCGACCGCGACCGAGTTGCTCGACCCGATCACGCCGCAATACATCGCGGACCTCATCTGCTGGTCCGCCATCGGCGCGCGCACGACCGAATCGCAAACCCACCGGCAGATGGCCTCCGGGCTTTCCATGCCGATCGGGTTCAAGAACGGCACCGACGGCACGCTCCAGTCCGCGATCAACGCCATCCGAGCCGCAAGCCAGCCGCAGACCTTCCTCGGCGTGAACCTCGAGGGCCGCGCCTCCGCCGTCACGACCCGCGGAAACCCGGGCTGCCACGTCGTCCTCCGCGGCGGCCGCAACGGCCCGAACTACGGCGCGGAACAGGTGGCCGAAGCCGAAAGCGTGCTCCGCGCGGCCAAACTCCCGCCGGCCGTGCTGGTCGATTGCAGCCACGACAACAGCGACAAGAAACCCGAGCGCCAGCCGGAGGTGCTTCACTCCGTGGTCGAGCAAATCGTAAGCGGTCGCAACAGCCTCATCGGCGCGATGATGGAGAGCAACCTCGGGCACGGCGCGCAGTCCTTTCCCGCGCCGCGCGACCAGCTCCGCTACGGCATCTCGATCACCGACGGCTGCATCGGCTGGGAAGAAACCGAGGCCGCGATCCGCGAAACCCACCAGGCCCTCGCCCCGCGCTTCGCCTGAAAGGCGAGCGACAGGAAATGCCAGGGCGCCGGCTTTCGAAAAAATGGACGCCCGCCCAAGTCGGCCTGAGTGAAGCCGG
>CAZFCY010000008.1:0-27057 GCA_964517665.1 uncultured Opitutaceae bacterium
GTAATGCCATTCGTTGAGCGTCTGCTCGGTGATGACATCCACCACCACCGGCAGATCGAGATCCGCCGTTTCGAAGCGCGTGGCGGAGACCACTGTCGTGCCATCGTCCTGCAGGTCATCACTAATTTCGAAGGGGCTCAGTTGATAGACGGGGGACTGATCATCACTCGTATTGCCTGCAATCGGTGAAATCTGGGCCGTCGCAGCGTTACCGATGACCAAGGCTGCGCCAAGCGTTGCAATTCTTGAGATGACTGTCTTTCGGGTTTTAGTTTCCATGATGTTCGGAGTCGTGGGGAATTTGCCGTCCTGCGCACGCTTCGCGCCGTGCTCGTTTTGGGTAAGCACACCGGAAACGAGTGCGAAAGAGGAGCGGATTCCCAAAGGTGCCGCCACCGACTCCTGAAGTCAGTGCCGCAACGGTGAACATCGTTTCTCAAGTCGCCGCCGCGGAACACGTCCCCACGGAAACGAGGGCGTTCGTCTCCCGGATTTCGCCGCCGCGGGCGGCAAAGAGCGCCGGCTGCCCTGGTTCTACAAGCAGGGCGCGCAGATCGAAGGCATCGATCGGGCGCTCACGCTCTTCACGAGAGCGTGGGACTACACGAAAGCCGCGACCAGGACGCCGGCGGGGGGCCGGCATCCACCTTGCTCGTCGTTGCGGACAAGGTGGACGCGGGCGTCCCCGGCCGCGTTGTTGCTCCGCGGCGAAAGGAAATCAGAAGGAATAGCGGGCGCCGAGGGCGAAGGTCCGTCCGATGAGCACGTTGCCGAAGTTGTTCGTCATCGAGTTGCCCGGACGGTTGCCGTAGTGGCTTCGAGCCACAAACTCGTTGGTCAGGTTGGTCGCGTCGAAGGTGATCGACAAATCCTCCGTGGCCTGCCAGCTGACCTGCAGATCGAGGCTGCTCTCCGGACGGCGATAGACGCCGAGCGGGTTGGCGAACAGGGCCGCCTCGTTGTTGTTGAGAAAGTCTTCGCGCCAGACATAGCCGAGGCGCGCGCCCCACCGCGACTTCTCGTAGGCGAGCGTGATGTTATAGGACGAATCGGAGACGGCGAAGAACGGGCCGCGATTCTGGCCGATCACCTCGCCCGCGTTGTTGGTGAGCGGGATGTTCTGCTCGGAATCGAGCGAGGTGTAGCTGACCTGCAGGCCGAGTCCGTCGAGGATGCCCGGAAGGTTTTCCGGGAAGAAAATCGCGCCGATTTCAAAGCCATCGAGTTTGCCATCCGAGGCGTTGAAGGGCTGCGAAAGGATGTAGTCGTAACCCTCCGGGCGCGCGGTGGTCGAGGCGGTGACGCGGCGGCGGAACGGCACGACAAGCCCCTCGATCTCGCGCTTGAAGAGCGTGCCGTAAACGGCGTTGGATCGGCCCCAATAATACTCGATGGAGAAATCGTAGTTCTTCGACTCGGTGGGCTGAAGATCGACGTTGCCGCCGCTGGCGGTGCCGTAGCCGATGTCGGTCACGTCCTCGACATAGTTGATTGTCGGATTCAGGTCGTTGAAGCCCGGCATGCGCAGGGTTTCGCCGTAGCTGAGGCGGAGCCGCAGATTGTCCGAGATGTTATAACGAACCATGACGCTGGGCAGGAGCTTGTCCTGGCTCGAGGAGCCGTCGGTCGTGGCTCCCGTGGTCTGGTCGGTGAAGGTGGTGTTGTTCTTCACATTGACATAGCGCACGCCGAGCTGGCCATCGATTGAGCCCGCGCCCTCGAGCCGATGCTCGAAGTTGGCCATCAGGTAAACGGCGGCCATCTTCTCCTCGACATCGAACGTCTCGCGCATCGTCAGATCGTTCTTGAGCAACAGGTTTGCGTTGATCGTGGAGTTGTAGAGGCTGCGGATGCCGTCGGCATTGCGTTCGATATAGTCGGCATCGAAAACCGCCCAGGAGCGCGGCACGTCGGACTTGCCGTCGAAAAAGTCGCGGTTCACATGGGTGGCCTCCTGTGGGAATTGCGTGAGCGGGACGCCCAGCACGCCGGCGTCCTGCGTGCGGTTGCCGGACTTGGCGCCGCGCACATCGTAAAGCCCGCCAAAGCCGATCGTCTTGAAGATGCCCCAGCCGGCCTCGTAGTCGGCGTCGATCTTGAGCGTCCTGGCGTCGCCCTCGTCGTAATTGCCGTTGTCCCACATCTGGGCGACCGTCCACAGGGCGGGATTGGCGATATCGCTCTCGTCGACATCCGCCGTGACGGGATCGTCCTCGTAGTTGAAGGCCGGCAGGCCACCGCCGCTGTTGAAGTCGACATTGATCATGCGGTGCACGCGCTCCGTGCGGACGGCGAAGAACTCGCTCTCGAACTTGCTCGATTGAAAGGCGAGATCGGCCTGGACGGTGAGCTTGTCGCTGATGTCCCAATTGCCGTTGAGCGCGACGACATGGCTGTCGGTCTTCGATTTTGTATAGTCGCCGCTCATGAAGCCGTAGGGAAAACCGACGTCGCGACGGGCCTTGATGATGTTCGTTCCCGGATAAATATCGATATCCGCCGAGGGATTGGCGCTCAAGGCGCCCCACCAGTCGACAAACGCGAAGTGCAGGTTGTTGAAAGTGGTGTCGCGATAGCCGTTGTAGAAGGCCTCGAAGGTGTAGGTGGCGCTGTCGCTCGGGGCGTACTGGAGCGAGAGGTTGGCGGCGGGCCGGTCGCGGTCGCCGGTGAAATCGCTCGCGAAGATCGCGTCGCGCGAGAGCAGATACGGAACCTGCTCGCCGAACATGGTCAGGGCCGAGCCCGGGGCGGTGGGCAGGCCGTCGTCGAGGCCGGCCTGCCAGAAAGGCTGGCCGGTGGTGGGATCGATGTCCGGGAAGATGCGCTGATACGGGACCCACCCGTCGAGCGGCTGGTCGGTCATGAACGGCACCTGCGCGCCGGCCGTGACGCTCTGGTCGCGATAGTCGGTCTGCGCATACGAGAGGCTGAAGAGCGCGCCGAACCTGCCACCGTTGCTCAACTCCCAGGTGTTGCTGATCAGGGCGCTGATATTCGGCCCGATCGAGTCCGCCTGCTCTTGATGGATGCCCTTGGCGGCGAGCACGACCCGGCGGCCGTCGAAGTTGAACGGACGCTGCGTGCGCACGTCGATCACGCCGGCGATGCCGGATTCGATGAGGTCCGAAGAGCGGGTCTTGAAGACATCGACGCGGTTGAGCAACGCGGCCGGGATGTCCTGAAGCGCCACGGCGCGGCCGGCGGCGGTGAAGACGTTGCGGCCGTTGACCGTCGTGGTGATGTCGGGGAGTCCGCGGATCGTCACGGCTGCGACCTCGCCGCGGAAGCGGTTGGTCACCTGCACGCCGGAGACGCGCTGCAACGCCTCGACGACGTTGTTGTCCGGAAACTTGCCGATGTCCTCAGCGACAATGGAATCGACGGACTGAAAGTTCTGGCGCTTCACGTCGAGCGCCTTGGTCAGGCTGTCGCGGATGCCCGAGACGACGAATTCGTCGAGTTCGACCACGGCTTGATCGGAAGACGCGGGCGTCGTCTGGGCGTGGCCAAGGCTGACGCCGGATGCGAGCGCCAGGAGCAGGACGAGGCGGAAACCAGGGGCTTTGCTCCCCGGGGCAGGGAAACCGCGAGGCGGGCGTGGGAGGTTCTGGGTCATGAGCACAGGGTTTTGGCGGACTTGCATGGTGACTGGCCGAAGCCGGCCGTGCGTCGTGAAGAGGCGGCAGGCTCCGGCGGGGTTGTTCCTTCAACCCCACATGCGCCAAAGGAGGCTCAAACCCGACAGGGTCCGGGCAAAATCTTGCGGGAGACAGGGATCAGAAAGCGGCGTCCGCGACCCGAAGCCTCCGACTTTCGACGATTCTGCCGGGATCCGTCCCCCGTGCCTTGTTTCCCGCTTATCCGTCCATCCCGAAGGCGCGTCGCAATTCCGCGAGCGATTCGTCGGGCATCGGCACGAGTGGTCCGAGGGGACGCGCGAGCAGGAGCGCCTCGGCGGTGGCCTCGAGCACCTCGAGCCGGTCGAAGGCCTCGAGGATGTCGCGGCCGACGAGGATGACGCCCTCGTTTTCGATCAGAAGGACGGGGCAATGTTTCAACGACAGCCGCGCGGCGATCGCGTCGGCCTGCTCCACGATGCAGGCAAAGGGAATCGTGGGCGCCTCCTGGAGCACGATATAACTCTCGGGAATCGTGCGGCTGGTGAGCCGGGCGTCGCCGAGACAGAAGGCGGACGCGTGCGAGGGCTGCGCGCTGACGATCGCGCCGACATCGGGCAACCGCTGGTAGATGGCCGCGTGCAGCAGGGCCGCGCGGCTCGGCTCCTTGCCCGGCTCGCACGCGCCCGGACGCGCGCGCACGACGCCTTGCGGCTCGAGTTCCAAGCGATCGCGCCGGCTCGGTGTAACCAGAAAGTCACTGCCGTCGAGCCGCGCGGAAAACGCGCCCGCCGTGCTGATGAGCAGGCGTTGCTCGTACGAGCGCCGCACGAAGCGGCAGATCTGCGAGCGCAAGGCCCGCTCCGCATTCGAGATCGCGATCGGCGGCAGGTCAGCCCAGCTCGGACGCGGGCGATGCGCGAGCTGTTGCTGCGAGAGCCGCTTCACGCGGCCGAGGGCGGAGGCCTTGATGATCGTCTGGGCGACGAATTCGAGCGTCTCGAAACGCTGGAACGCGTCGCTCAGGTCGGAGCCGCCGATCACGACGCCGTGGTTTTCCAGGATCACGCACATCGCGCCATCGGCAAAGGCCTCGGCGATGCGCGCGCCGAGTTGTTCACTGCCCGGGCGGGCGTAGCGCGCGATCGCGACCTTCTGGCAAACCTCGAAGCCGTGGACGTGCACGGCGAGGTCCGGGAGAATCCGGCAAACGCTGAAGGCCACGAGCGAGCCGGGATGCGCATGGACGATCGCGCCGAAATCCGGGCGGGCGCGATAGATCTCGCGATGAAACGGAAACTCCGACGACGGCGGATGCCGGCCCTCGCGCGAACCATCCGGGAGGACGCGCACGACGTCGTCGGGCGTGAGGCTGCCCTTGTCGACGCGCGACGGCGTGATCCAGATGCCGCCGTCGGGGTCGCGGACGGAAAGATTCCCGCCCGAGGTTGTGGTCATGCGATAGCGGTAGATCCGGCTCATCGTCCGGACCAGTTCCTCGCGCGGATGCAGCCAGGTGGAACTCATGGGGAGAGAGTAGCGAGTAGTGAGCAGCGAGTAGCGAGAATGAAGCCCGCCGCCTGTCTCCTTGCTCCTGCGCGCGCATGCGCGCTACTGGTCGGTCATGCGGAACTTCAGGCGCAACTGTTGCGGCTGGCCGTTGGGTGTCGCGCCGGCGCTTCCGAGCGTGCTGAAGGCGCGGGTGACGGATTCGTCGAACTGCCGGTTGCCCGAGCTGCTGGTGATGCGCGCGTTGGAAAGCCTGCCGTTGCCCGCGACGTGAAACTCCACCGTGGTGGAGAGGCTTTCGGCCAGCGCGGTGGGCTTGTCCCAGGCGTGGCGCAGCGCTTCCTTCAGGCGCGCGATATATCGATCGAGGGCGGAGAGTTCGGCGTCGGAAAAGCCGCTCAAACTGTCGAGGTTGATCACAACGTCCGGAATGTTCGCGGTGAACGACGTGTTGAGCCGCGGCACGCTGACGGGTTTGGGCGCCGGCTTCGGTTTCGCGGGAGTTTTCGGCGCGCCGTGCTGTTTGAGAAACTCGGCGTAACTCATCGTCGGGGCCGGCTCGACCTTCTTCGGCTCGGGCGGCTTTGGTTTCGGCTCAGGGATGGGAACGGGCCGGCTCACGGGCACGACGGGCAGCGGTTCCGGCTCGGGCTCGGGGATCGGAATCGGAACGACGGGAGGAGGAGGCCCCACTTCCGGCATGGTGAAGTCCACGCTGGATTCCTCGACCGGCATGACCGCGCTCATCGGCGGCGGCGCGGAAACGAGTTCGAACACCATGCGCTCGGGTGTTTCGGGCGGTTTGATAAACGCAAAGACGATCGCCGCCGCGACGAGCAGCGCGTGGAGCAGAATCGAAAGGACAAATCCCTGGCGCGAGTTGCCGTTCACGTTGTTTGCCTCAACTAACCTCCCGATCGGGTATCGAGGCTTATTCTAGAGAGATTGTTGCGTTTGCACAAATCCAGAACCGTCACGACCTCCTGATACGGGATGCTGCGATCCGCGCGGATGCTGATGACGGGAGGATTCGGAGAGCTTGCGTGGCTGCGCAGGAGCGCGTCGAGCGAGTCGAGGTCGATCGGGTTTCCATCGATCGCGTAGCCGCCCCGCAGGATCGTGACATTGACGAAGCGTTGATCCGGAGTGAGCTGCGAGGAACTCGTCGAGACAGGGAGATCGACCGGCAGCGCCTGCTCGTTCTTGATCAGCGGCGTGCTGATCATGAAAATGATCAGGAGGGAGAAGCCGAGATCGATCAGGTTCGTGACGTTGAGTTCCGCGACGGGGCTGAGCGAACGACGGCGATGGAAGGAGCGAGGCATGGGCAGCGGCGACCTAATGAAGAATTATGAATGCAGAATGGAGAATGAAGAACCGGAAATCGCATGCGCCCGGGCCGCCGCCGCAAACCCCGGCATGCGCGCAGCGCGGCGTATTCATTCTGCATGTTCCGGCCCGCTGCGCGGCCGGTCTTGTCGCTTCGCTCGGAACTTCATGCATAATGCTTCATTTTCCCCGGTCAGCGGCTCTCGAGTTCGATGCGGTCCGCGAGGGAGCTGGCGAAGTTTTCGAGTTCGGTGATCAGGAGCTTCGTTCTCGAGAGGAGGTAATTATATCCAAAAACGGACGGGATCGCGACGAGCAGGCCGGCCACGGTGGTGAGCAGCGCGCCGGAGACGCCGGGCGCGAGCATCTGGATGGAAGCCTCCGCGTGCATCGAGACCGCGCCGAAGGAATCCATCACGCCCCAGACCGTGCCGAGCAACCCGAAGAACGGCGCGCCCGTCACGATCGTGGCGAGAAAGACCATGTTCGACTCGTAGGCGAGCGACTGGTTTGCGACCGCGCGCTGAAGGGCGTTTTCCGCATGCTCCATGCGCGCGGTGGAAAGTCGCTCATCACCCTCGCCACGCCTTCCCTCCACGCGCCAGTAGGCGTCGACCGCATCGCGAAACAAAGCCGCGAACGGCACGCCCTCGGGGGTTCGAAAACCTTCCGGGAGATCGAGGATCGATCGCTGCTCGCGCAGTTTCTCCTGAAACCCGTGATTGAGCGTTTGCAGGCGGCGCAGATCGAATGTTTTCCCGAACATGATCGTCCACGCCACGATGCTGAAGATCGCCAGCGCATAGATGATGACCTGGCCGGCGAGATTGGATTGAATGAAATACGAGACGAGGCCCGGCTCGCGATCCGGGGCGATTTGCGCGAGCACAGGGAGCAACTCCACGAAAAGCATGGCGCAAATCATTGGTGACCCATTCAGCGCGCGCAAAGCGTAAGTTTTATGCGCGCAAGTTTTAGGCTGCTTCGCGGCCTGCCGCCTGCGCTCTTAAAACTTGCGCCCTTGCGCGCTTATCTGGTTGCCGGCGCCGCGCGCCAACCCTTCTGTTCGCCTTCCCCGCCATGGACACCCGCAAGCGCACGCTCGATGAACTGCAAAAACACGCCGGCCGCATAGGCAGCCGCATGGCGCTGATCGGGCTGGATGGATTCATCGACCAGGTCGTCCGCCCGGTCGCGCAACGCCAGGGGCAGGGCGCGCAATTCACGCCGATGGACACGATCTCGGAGTTCGGCGAGCGCATCCTCGGGGCCGCCGGGAAGAGCACGAACATCGAGCTCTACCCGATCATGGAGAAACTCGGCGGCAACGGCCCGATCATGACCGATGCGCTGCTTGCCGCCGGCATGCCGGCGCGCTACATCGGCGCGCTCGGCCGCCCGCGGGTCCATGGCGTCTTCCACGAGTTCGCCGGTCGCGCGCAGGCCATTTCCATCGCCGAGCCCGGCATCACCACCGCGCTGGAATTCACGGACGGCAAAGTGATGCTGGGCAAAACCGTGAGCTTCGACGACATCACCTTCGACGCGATCGTCGAGCAGGTCGGCGAAGGCGCGCTGATCGACATCTTCTCGCGCGCCGACCTCATCGGACTGGTCAACTGGACCATGATTCCGAACATGACCGCGATCCTCTCCGCGATCCTCACCCGGATCGTGCCCGTGCTCCCGCCGCGCGATCAACGCGTCTGGTTTTTCGATCTCGCCGATCCGGAGAAACGCTCGCAGGGCGACCTCGCCGTCGCCTTGAACACGATCGCGCGCTTCCAACCGCACGGCTCCGTCACGCTCGGGCTGAACCTGAAGGAAACGCAGCAGGTCCTGCGCGCGCTCGGCCTCCCCGCGCGCGAGCCCGACCCGGCCGGGTTGAAGGAGATGGCGCGCGCGATCCGCGAGAAGCTCGCGATCGGCACGGTCGTCGTCCACCCGAGGGAATCCGCCGCGTGCGCCAACCGCGATGGCGCCTGGGCGATCGAGGGTCCTTACACGGGAACCCCGAAGCTCACCACCGGGGCCGGCGACCATTTCAACGCCGGCTTCGTGATCGGGCAGTTGCTCGGCCTCTCCCCCGTCGCCTGCCTCACCGTCGGCGCGTGCTTCTCCGGCTGCTACGTGCGCACGGCGAGAAGTCCCTCGCTCAATGATATTGATGCCTTCCTTCGGGGATGGTAGCCCTTTGCCTTCAACATGAGCGGCAAGAAAAGCAAAAAACAGCCAGGCCTTCTGATCTCGTTCGAGGGATCCGAGGGAAGCGGTAAGACCACGCAGATCGAGTTGCTCGCCCCGCGCCTGAAAAAGCAGGGCCGCGAGGTCGTGGTCACCCGCGAACCCGGCGGCTCGCCGCTCGGCGAGGAGATCCGCCACCTCCTCATCCGCGCCAACGGCAGCGAGGAACTTTTTCCCGAGACGGAGCTGCTTCTCTTCGCCGCCAGCCGCGCCCAGCTCGTGCGGCAGGTGCTCGTGCCGAATCTCGCCGCCGGAAAGATCGTGCTCTGCGACCGCTTTCTCGATTCGACCACGGTCTATCAAGGCGCCGCCCGCAGCCTCTCGCCCGACCCGGTGAATCAGATCAACACGTTTGCCGTCGGCGACGTGCTCCCCGATCTCACGATCGTGCTCGACGTCCCGGCCGAGGTCAGCGTCCAGCGGGTGCAGAACCGCGCTTCCGACCTGCCCGACCGGATCGAGAAGGAGAACATCGATTTCTATCGCATCGTGCGCGAGGGTTACCTGCTCCTGGCGAAGTCGATGCCGCGCCGTTTCCACGTCGTCGACGGCACGAAGGCGCCGGCCGTGATCGAGAAGGACGTCTGGAAGGCGATCAAGCAGTTGATGGACAGCGTCGACGGGAAGTGACGGCGAGGCCCCTCGTCGCGCGCCCACGCCGTTTCGCCCGCCCATGTCCGGATCCGAGACTGTTTACCACGAGTCGATCGCGGGGCAGGTGATCGATCGCGCGCTCGAGCGCGGCCGCCTCGCGCACGCGCTGCTCCTGCACGGGGGAAGCGCGGAGACGCTCGAGACCTTCGCGCGCCACGTCGCCGCGCGGTTGCTCGAACTCGGCCCGGAATGGCCCGGCGGAAGCGGCGGGCACCCGGATTGCGTCACGCTCCGGCCATCGGGCAAGTCGCGCCAGATCAGCATCGGCAAGGACGCGGAGGTTCCAAACTCGATGCGCAACTTCATCCGGCAGCTTGCGCAGTCGCCACTCTCCGCGCCGCGCAAGGTCGGGATCGTTTTCGAGGCGGAGCGCTTGCATCCGTCGTCGGCCAACGCGTTTCTCAAGACGCTCGAGGAGCCGCCGCTGGGCACGACCATCCTCCTGCTCACGCCGCGCCCCTACTCGCTCCTGCCGACGATTCGCAGCCGGTGCCTCAGTTTCCGCCTCCCCGACGACACCGGGCGCGTGGAGGATCCGGAACTCGCGAGCTGGCTCGCCGATTATCGCGCGTGGCTGCGCGACCTCGCGAGCGGCGGAACCGGCAAGGCCGCGGCCGCGCGCAACGTCATGACGGTTTACGCGCTCGTCGCCCGTTTCTCGAAATGGATCGACGACGCCGTGAAGCGCGCGCTCGAAAAACTCAAGACGGCCGGGGCGCTGGAAAACCTCGACAGCGACGAGACGGACGCGGTCAAGGCGAGCACAGCCGTCGGCGTGCGCCAGAGTTTTCTCGCCACGATCGAAGTGACCACTTGCGCGCTCGCGCGTGAAACCTCCGCGAGCACCCCCGCCCTCGCCGCCTCGATCAAGGAACTCGAGCGCGCGGCCGGCCTGCTCCGCGTCAATTTCAACGAGAACGCCGCCCTCGAGATCTTCCTCCTCGCCGCCCTCCGCGCCTGGTCGGGGCGGTAAGGGAGTAAGAGCGCAAGTGTTAAGAGCGTCAGCCCAAGCACTGCTTGCGCTCTTATAGCTTCAATCCGTCACGGCGATGAAGGCGCCGCCGTGGCGCTGGGTGAGTTCGCGCATGAGGTTGGCGAACTTGAGCCCGGATTGGCCGAGCGAGAAACCGGAGCGGAGCAGGTTGGGGAAGCCGACGCCGTTGATCGTGACCGGCCGCTTTCCGTCCTCGCCCGGCGGGTTCAGGTTGTCGATCCGCTGGAGCACCGATTCCGCGGTTTCCGTGAACTCGTCGCCAAACACGTAGATGCCCATCCTCATCTCCTTGTCCGCCGGCTCGTGCAGCGTGCGGATGGCGCGCACGATGCCCGGCACGGGATTCGAGTTGCTGAAGATGTGGTAGCGGCGCACCGCCTGCAGGATCGCTGTTCGCGTCGAAGGCGAATCGGTGAGCCAGCCGCTGGCGCGGCCGAGGATGAAGCGCCCGTCCGCATCCAGAAACTGGATACCCTGCACTTCGGGATAGGCCCGGATCACCTCCTCGAACTTCTTGATCACATAGTCCCACAACATCTCGGTCTGCGGGTCGCGCATCGAGCCGGAGGTGTCGATGACAAAGGCGACGTAGTTGCTTTCCACCGGAATGCCGATCGGGCTCGAGGCGTCCAGCTGCGGGATCTCGATTTCGGTCTGCATCGCGGCGACCTGCTGCTTGAGGCTCTCGATCTCGGTCAGGAGCGCCTTGTCGCCCGCGGTCTCGTTCTGGATCTGCTCCTGCAGCACGGAGATGAGCGCCTCGAGTGTGGCGACCTCCTTGACGATGTCGTCGAGCGCCATCTCGGCCACGTTCAGCTCGCCGGTGAGTTTGTCGCGATCGGCCTTGAGGCTGCCCAGCGCCGCGAGCCGCTGCTGGAGGATCTGATCGAGTTCCGACTTCGATTTGCGGATGATGTTGGTCGTCGCGCCCATCGACAAAATGAAAAGCAGGATGATCGCCCCGAAACCGCAGCAGATGCAGTCGAGGAACGACAGGCTGGTGGACATCTCGCGGCGTTTCATCAGATGTCGGGCCAGCTCGGAGACGGGCTGATCAAGGCGCCGTGGGTGGTGTCCGCGAGCTGCCAGTAAAGGAACGCGGCCGCCGGGTCTCCAGTCATGGGATAGAGGATCGTATTGACCGGCGTCTGCCGCGGCATGACGCGCAGCGCGGCGCGAAAGAACCGCTCGCGATCGCTGTCCGTCGTCATGGAGCCCGAGGGGATGGAGTCGCTCTGCGTCGGCAGGCCGTCGGTGAGCAGCATCACGCTGTCGACGGACGGAAACATCTCGCGCAGGGTGAAGAACGCGCGCTCGTGGTTGGCGCCGCCCTTCGGCGTGATTTCCTCGATGCGCTTCAAGACCTCGGCGGTGGTCTCGCGGTCGAGCGGTTTGAACCATTCCGACTCGCGTTCCGGGATCAGCGGCTTCGCCTCGTTGTTGAAGACCATGATCTGGTAAACCTGGTTGGGGCGAAGGTTGGCGATGATCCATTGAACGGAGCGGACGACGCGGCGCCATTTCACCGACTTGCGCTTGTCCTCGTCCGTGGCCGAGACCATCGCGATGGCCTCATCGACCGAATCGGCGACCATGCCGCCCGAGGCCTCGATCATGAACACGACGTAGTTTCCCTCGAAGTTGAAACCGGTGAGATACTGTCGCCGTTGCAGATTCGGAATCGGGATCGGCGGCGGCTCGTCCACCTTCGGGATATCCTTCTGCTGGGCGAGCAGGCGATCGAGCTGATCCTTCAGGCTCGAACGCTGCTGCAAGACGAGCGCGAGTTCGTCCTCGAGCCTGGTCAGGTCGGTCTTCTTCGTCTCGAACTTCACGTGCTGGATGTCGATGTTCTCCTTCTCGCTCTGGATGCGCTGGCGCACCAGTTCGGTGGCGTCCTTCTCGGTTTTGATGTCCGCCTCGAGCTGGCTGATCATGAGCTGGATGCGTGTGACGATGGTGGTGCGATTGTCCGCCTGCTTGCCGATCGTGAGCACGAAAAGCAGCAACATCGCGCCGAAGCCGCAACAGATGCAGTCGAGAAACGAGAGGCTGAAAACCTCGAAGGCCCCGCGCCGCTTTCTCACTCTCGATCTGGCCATGCGCGCCCCTTCTCCTCAACCCACCAGACGCACAAACAACAGGCGCGACATGCCCGGGCTGCCGTGAATCTCCAGCACATCCCCCGCGGCGACAGTCCTGTCGCCGCCCGGCAGCGGCACACGCTGGCCGGAGACGACGGCGGCGACGTTCCAATCGCCGTCCGCGCCTTCCACCACCAGCTCGCACGCGCCCACGCCGGCCGGCGTGGTGGCGAGCGCGAGATCGCGATCGCCCTGCGCCCCGCCCGCCGCCACCCGCAGTCCGCTCGGGCGCAGCGCGTGCGCGTTTCCCTCGACCACGACGTGCGTCGGCCCGGAATCGCGCGCGCCGGGTTGGCGTTTGAACAGGAAAGCCGCCTGCAACGCCGCCAGCGAATCGCGCGCGCGCGCCGGCGGGGTGAGCGCGGATTCGACCGGCACATCCTCGATCGAGGCCGGCCTCTGCCGCTGGCCCGCGAGCACGGCCGCCCCGCGCGCCGCGGCGCCGGCGGTGAGGATGCCGACGGCTCCCGCGCCGTGGCCGCGAAGCGATCTCGCCAGCCCGCACACGTGCCGCGCGCGCGCCGTGAGATACACCTGCACGCCCGGAAGGCTCAGGCCCAGGCGCGCGAGCTTCTCCTTCGCGCCCTCCGCAATCGCCTCCGAGAACAAACGCAGGTCCGCGACGAATCCATCGCGGGGAACCGAGATCGACCGCTCGCGCTTCCCCGAAACCACGCGCAGCCAGGCCTCGGGTTGCGTGGTGAAAGCCTGCAACGCCGCCAGCGTCTCGAGATGAAACGCCTGCTCCGTGTGCCGGTCGGCGCCGACGTCGAACGACGTTTGCCGCAGAAACCGATCCGAAAGCGCGCGCCGGGCCGCATCGACCATGGCCAGCCAGCCCGCGCCCACGATCCGGCTGGTCGCCTGCCTCGTGATCGTGGAGCCGAAGTCCACCACCGTGAGCGTCGCCGCCTGCAGGCAAAGATCGACGACAAGCGCCGGTCCCCGCGACGGCGGAGCCGCCTCGGGATCGAGCAGGGCGGCGCAGGCCGCGTCGACGACCGACGACAGTTTCAACTCCAGGTCGTCGCAAATCCCGAGCAGGATGCCGATGCGCTCCTCCGAGCGATCCCCGGAACCGATGATGGACGACGGCGCCGCCACCACGAGCGACTCGTGCTCGCCCGCCACGCCCGGCAATCCATCGATGAGATTGCGGACGAAATGATAGCAGAGTTCCGAATAGGACAGTTGCCGCCCGGCCTGCCGCAGGGACGAGGGCGCGAGGGAAAGTTCATCCCAGAAAACCTCGGATGTCTGGCGCGGATACAGGAACCGGCGCGCCTCCGCGGCGGCTCCAAAGTGCATGGAACTTCCGTCCCAAAGCGCGACCGCCGGCACCGTCCCGGGAGGATCGAGCCGCTCCGCCGAAGCGAGATCACCCGCCGGGGACGGACGCCCGACGGCGACCTCGAACCCGGCATCGATCATTTCCAATCCAAGAGTCTTCATCGATAATGGGAGCGTGTTTCGACCTGGCGCGTCCTCACCCGGCGATCTCGGCCGCGGTCACACCTGGAACGCCGGCGTGCCACTCTCCTGGGAGGGGATTTTCATCTGATCGACGACGTGATCGTGACAGAAGTTCTGGATATCGAGGATCAGCTTGTCCTGCCGCCCTTGCAGGAGGTGGAGCATGAACATCAGCATCAGCGAAAGCAGCAGGGCGACGAGCGTGGAATTGAAGGCCAGGCCCAGCGCGTCGGTCACGCCGCTGATGTCGCCCGAGAGGGCCTTTTGCGCCTGCGCGAGCGCCTCGCCGATGCCACGCACCGTCCCGATGAACCCGAGGGACGGGATCGCCCAGACGATGTAGCGCGTCAGCGAGAGATCCGCCTCGAGTTCGTCCGCGGCCACATCCGAGCGCTCCTTGATCGACTGCGCGGCATCCGGGATGGACCGGGTGGCATGAAAGCGATGCAGGGATGCGAGGATCACGTTGGGCAGGATCCGCTCCCGCCACGCCGGCCGCGCGCCCACTTCGGATTGCAGATCCTTGAAGTGAGCGAGCGAATCGTCCGGCAAAATGCGCTCCCCCGGCTCGAGGCGAAGGTAACTCCCCTGGAGCATGCGGTTCTCCACCCCGAGGCGCCGCAACTTCAGCCCCATGAGGATCGTCGCCCACAGCCAGAGGACAATTTCCCACTGCTGCTCGGGATCCTTCACGATCACGGCGATCGAGCGTGGCGAGATGTAGTCGGGGTTCTGGCTGACGCGAAGCCGGGTCGTGATCGCGATGTCCTCCGCCTCCGGCCAGACGTAGGCTGAATAGAAGAACCAGACCGCGATGATCGAAAAAACGAACGTGCCGAGCTTGAGGAGGAGATCCCGCGAGAAAACGCTGATCTTTCGTCGCTTGCTCGGGTTTTCAGGGGAAAACGGGGCGTTGGGCATGGAATCGGAACACGAGTTTCAAGAATGCATTCGAGAGTGTCGAATGGACTGTTGAAAAAACTTCGCGACCTTATACGGTGCTTTCACGGTCCGCAACGTGCCCGAGCACAATCGAGCGGGAAATTTCCACGGTCCTTCGAAGATGAAAAAGCTGATCCCCCTTATCACCCTTGGCGCCACCGTTTCTCTTGTCTTCATGCCGGGCTGCGCGGTCGCGCCTTCCAAGCCGGTGAAAAGCGCCGGCACCGGCGCGGCCATCGGGGCGATCGGTGGCGCCGTGGTCGGCAACAACACCGGCAGCGGCAACTCGGTTTCCGGCGCCGCGATCGGCGGAGCCGCGGGAGCGATCGTCGGCGGCGTCGTGGGCATGATCCAGGAGGCGAAGGAACGCACGGAGCAGGACCGTCTCGCCCAGGAGCGCGCCTACCAGCAGGAACTTTCCAAGCGCCGCGCGCAGGAGGCCAAATTCCGGGCCGCGATCGAGGAGGAGCTCGCCGTCGCCGAGGGATTCCGGATCAGCCAGCAGGAAATCGCCCAGGTCGAGGGCCGCGCCAAGAATCTCGAGTCGCGCCTGAAGGAATTGCAGGAGGAGCGCAGCGCCGCCATCGCCCGCAAGCGCGCCTTGGAATCCGCCACGGATCGCATCTCGGCCGCCGAGCTGGAGATCCAGCGGCTCGAGGCCGAACTCGCGGATCTGCGCGGCGAGAACAATCCCGTTTCGATGACCGGCGGTCCCTTCATCGAGCACCGGGTCGAACGCGGCGAGACGCTTCAGGCCATCGCCGCCCGCTACAAGGTGACCGTCGCCGAGATCAAGGCCATCAACACCCTGGCCAACGCCGACAGCCTCGTGCCCGGTCAGGTCGTTCGCGTGCCGTCGACCGCTTCCGGCTCGTCCGCTTCGTCTTCTCTGTAACGTTCCGGCGCCGCGCCGGCGTCTCACACCTACCCCACCCCTCTCCTCTATGAACGCCGTGCTCTCATGCATCCGGACGGTCGCCGTTCCCTTGGGATTGCTTTTCATCCTCAGCGGTTGCGCGACCACCTACCGTTTCAAGGTCGACGCGGTCCGCAATCAGGAAGTCCAGGAGCAAAAGCAGGCCTACACCATCGTCAGCGCCAACCCGGAGATGGACACCGAGGATCTGCGCTTCAAGGAGGCCGAGGCCTTCGTCAAGACCGCCCTCTCGAGCAAGGGTATGTTCGAAGCGCCCCCGGGCGCCGACTCCCAGATGGTGGTGGAGGTCGATTTCGGGATGGAGGAACCGCGCACGAAATTCCAGACCGTGAGCGAACCGGTTTACGCGCTCGTCGGCGGCGGCACGCGCACCGTCACCGTCCCCGTGACCGACTCCAAGGGAAACACCCGCTACGTCACCTACGTGGTTTACGACCCGCCACAACGCGAACTCATCGGCTTTCGCGACCGCATGATCACGTACCAGGTTTACGAAAAATATCTCCGCATCACGGCGCGCGAAACGCCGGATCAGGCCGGGGATCGCCCGCCGCGCGAGCTGTGGAGCGTTTACGTCGTCAACGAGGACGAGAAGAACGACCTGCGCGAATACGTGCCCCTGATGGTTTCCGCCGCGATGGACTCGATCAACGAGAACGCGAGTTCCAAAAAGGACGTCGTCCTGAGGGAAAGCGACGAGCGCGTGGTCTTCGTGAAGAAGGGCATGTGACATTCGGGAGTCAGGGGACGGGAGACAGGCGCCAGCATTGGACACACCGACCCGTCATCCCCGCCTCTTGAATCTGACTCCTGTCCCCTGTTTCCCGTCCCCTGATCACAGAAACGGCGTGGCCAGTCGCGCGATCCCGTCGCGCAACCGGACGAGCACGTGCCGCCCGTTCACCTCCGCCAGCGTGAGTTCGCGGGCCCCGGCCAGCCGCCCCTCGAACCACTGGATCAACCGCCCGGCGAGGGCGCGCGAATAGCACTCGAGATCGAACTCGAAATTGAGCCGCATGCTGCGCGGATCCCAGTTGGCCGAGCCGATCAACGACCACTCGCCATCGACGACCATGACCTTGCTGTGATCGAAGGGTCCGTCCGCGAGAAACACGCGGCACCCGCGCTGCAAGACCTGCCAGAGATGCGCGTTCACCGCCCATTGCACAAACGGCAGGTTGTTCTTCCCTGGCATCACGATCTCCACCGACACCCCGCGCAGCGCGGCCGTGTTGAGAGCCGAGATCAAACCCGGATCCGGCAAAAAATAGGGCGTGAAAATGCACACGCGCTCGTGCGCGCACGCCAGCCCGCCGAGCACGGTCCAGCGAAGCCGGTCCAGATCCTCGTCCGGCCCGTCCGGAATGCCGCGGGCAAATACGTCGCCGCACGGCTTCAGCTCCGGATGCCAGGCCTCGCCCTCCAGACGCTCCGCCGTGGTGAACATCCAGTCGTCCGCAAAAACTTCGCTCATGTGCGCGACGACCGGCCCCTCCACGCGGAAATGCGTGTCCCGAATCCGCAGCACGCCGTCCGCATCGGTCACGTTTCCCGACCGGATGTTCATGCCGCCGGTGAAGCCGATCCTGCCGTCCACGATCAGGAGCTTGCGATGCGTGCGCATGTTCAGCGCAAACGTGCGGAACGGAGCCAGCGTGGGCAGAAACCTCGCCACCGGCACCCCCGCCCGCCGCAGGACGCCGACGATGGTTGGAAAGGAATAGCGCACGCCCGTGTCGTCGACCAGCACCCGGACCGCGACTCCGCGATCGACGGCGCGCTTGAGCGCGTTGACGAACGCGTAGCCGGCTGCATCGCGATCGAAAATATAGGTGCACAGGGCGACCGTCTTCGCCGCGCCCTCGATGGCGCGAAGCATCTCCGGAAAGGCCTCGTCGCCATTGAAGAGCGGCGCGACGCGGTTTCCCCTCGCCAGCGGCCGTTCGATGACCCGGTCGACCATGCGCACAAGCCGGCCGAAATTGGATTGGGCCAGCGCGATGGCCGGCTGATCCGGCTCCTCCGGCTCATCGACGGAGCGGCGTTCACTCGCGAAGCGCGGGCCCGATCGGCGCAACATCGACGCGCGCCGCTTGATCCGGTTGATGCCCAAAAGCAGGTAGCAGATCGCCCCGCCCAAGGGCGCCAGCCAGATGAACCCCACCCACAGCACCGTCGCGCGCGTGTCGCGCTTGTAGAGAATGGCGTGGCTCGACGCGGCAACGGCGCCCGTCAGCGTGACCACCGCTACGAGCACTCCCCAGGCCCCGGCCACCCATTCGCTCCAGTTCATTTTCAGAACGCTCCCAATGTCACCGGCTCACGGGAAATCGAAAGTGCCACCCGGCACAAGGCCGGAGATGCGACGATGGCGGAAAGGCCGCCCTCGGAGGATTGCCGAAACAAGACAAAAAAACCCTCCGGATGTCGTCCGGAGGGTTGAAATGGCTGCGATCGGCGTCAACTCAGCGGCTGCGCTTGCGCTGGAACTTGTTCGTGAACTTCTCCACGCGGCCCGCGGTGTCGACGAGGCGGCGCTCGCCCGTGTAGGCGGGGTGCGAATCGCTCGTCACATCGCGCAGGACGACGAAATACTCCTGGCCATCGATCGTTTCCTTCCGGTTCGAACGCATGGTCGAACGGGTGAGAAAACGATGCCCGGAGGACACGTCCACAAACGCGACGTTGTTGAGCTTGGGATGGATTTCGGCTTTCACGGCGAAGGTGTGGATTGGCGGGCGGATCAACCCTGCCGCGCTTTGAAACGCGGGTTCGACTTGCAGATCACGTAGAGGCGGCCGCGACGGCGAACCACCTGGCAATCCGGGTGACGGCGCTTGGCCGACTTGAGTGACGAGACGACTTTCATAAGCCGCCCAACGCAAAGAATCGCCCCAGCCCTGTCAATCCCGGATCGAAGTAGAATGCAGAATGACTTTGTGGCCGAAGGCCCAGGCAACTCCGTTCAATTCCGCTCCGGCTCGTCCGGCGCATCCGCCAGCAGGCGCAGCTCCGGGCTCACGCGGCCGATGATGGTCTTCCACATCGCCTCGCCTTCGCCATCGCGCGCGAGGATGCCTTCGACCGGGGCCACGATCCACGCGTTTTCCCGCAGCTCGCCTTCGAGCTGGCCGCCGTCCCAGCCGGAATAGCCGAGATAGGCCCGCACGCTCAGGCTCGCGCTTGTCTGCTTCAATTCCTTCGCCTTGTCGGGATCGATCCCGAAATAGAGCTTGAACGTGCCTTCCTCCTCCGACGCCTCCCATGCGGAAAGGATGAGTTGTTTGCCGCTCACTGGTCCGCCACAGAAAACCGGCACATCGGCCAGATCGCTCGAGGCGAAATCGTCGCTGATCTCCGCCAGCGTCTTCCCCAAAGGCCTGTTGACGATGACGCCGAGCGCGCCTTCCGCGGTGTGCGCGGAAAGCAGGATGACCGACCGGCGGAAATTCGGGTCGGCCAGGGCCGGATGCGCCAGCAAGAGCGAGCCGGCCAGTTTGTTCGTCATGCTTCGGCGGCGAGTCATCGGTGCGCCCGGTTCAGAGTTTGACGATGCCCACCCCTGCCTCAACGAGAATGTCTCGCGTGAGTTCGTCGTTCCGATAGTCGCTGTGAAACTTGATCGTGCGGATGCCGGCGGCCGCGATGATCTTGGCGCAGTTGATGCACGGATAATGCGTCACGTAGGCGACGCAGCCCCCGACGCTGATCCCGCGCCGGGCCGCGTCCGCGATCGCGTTCTGCTCGGCATGCACCGTCGCCTGCTCGTGTCCGTCGCGCATGCGGGAATGGTGCGGCGTTCCCGGCAGGAATCCGTTGTAGCCGGCCGCGATCACGCGGTTTTTCTGCTCCCCGGCCGAGACGATGACGCATCCCACGCGCAGCCGTTCACAAACGGATCGCGTGGAAATGAGAAACGCCATCGCCATGAAGTAGTCGTCCCACGACGGGCGTTCCAACTGCGCATGCGCAAAGTTGACGATGGTCTCGAGAAAGGCGGGCGATTCGCTCATCGGAGTGCAGCGAAACTGAAGCCGCGCCATCGTTTTGCGAACAAATCCGAGCGGTGTTTTGCCGCGATCGATTCGTCGAAAGGCGAGGCTTGCCCGCCCGCCTTGCTCACGCGTCCGGCGCCTGCGGCCAGTCGTCGGTGCGAAACGGCGCGACGGGAAACCCCGCCGAGGTTTCGAGCGAAAGATCGGGTTGCGAAGCCCATCCGTATCGAACCGCGATCGGCTCGCTGACCGACGGATTCACCACGTTGACGATGTCGCCATCGACCTGGGCCTCGGCCGGGACGAACCGGCGATCCGGCCCCGCGATTTGAAACCCGCTGGCCTCGCCGTTGCGCAACCTCAGCCCGGAAGCCGCCTCGCCGAAACGAATCCGCAAGCTCCCCGCGCGGGCTTCGTGCGACGTCGGCTTCGGCGTCGACCACGGCAGCGAGCGCCCCTGGCCGACGGCGAGGGCCGCAAGCGCCAGCCGCTCCGCGACCGTCCGCACATCCGGATTTTCCTGCTGCCCCATCCCGAGGCGCCACACGTCCGCGGCCACGATCATCGCGGTGTCGTTGAGGTCGGAAGCAAGCGCCTGCGCCTCGCGCAACGCCGCGCTGGCTTCATCGCCGCCCTCCGATTGGGCCGGAAGCTGAACGAACAGGAACGGAAGCGCTGGATTCTGCCAGGCCACGCGCCACCCATGAATGAGCCCGACAAACGCCGTCCGATA
The DNA here is from genome assembly GCA_964517665.1 of uncultured Opitutaceae bacterium. Taxonomy (GTDB): domain Bacteria; phylum Verrucomicrobiota; class Verrucomicrobiia; order Opitutales; family Opitutaceae; genus Congregicoccus. The sequence continues at coordinate 20,572 of CAZFCY010000008.1, forward strand.
CGGCGCCGCCGCGCCCACATCCGCTTCGCCTTGATGCCAGGCGATCCCGCGAACGGGAAAGCGCGCCAGCGGAGCGATCATGGCGTTGAACAGCCCCGAGGGCAGCGTCGCGAGCGCCTCGTCGCCTCCAGCCCCGGACACGTCTGCTCTTCCGCTCGATGCCGGCGCCGATGTGGACGAGCCTTTGCGCAACGAAAAAGCCGAGCGCAAATCAGGCCGGTTGCGAAGCGTTTCCCCCTGCATCCATGCCATCAGGCGCGATTGCGGAAACGTCGCCTGGATCAGGCCGATCGCGCAGTCGGTTGCCGAAAGCAGGGTCTGCCCGAAATGCAGCCCGAGCGCGCTCGCTTCGGCGACCGATTGCGGCGTCGCCTCGCGCCAGAGTCCGCCGCACTCCGTCACGGGTGTGGCCGAGCAGGCGCGTTCCACCTGGAGCACGCGCAGCCTCGGCATGTTCGCCCGCCGGATCCCGGCCACGCCGCCGGCGGCCTTGTTCAACGGCAGCGCCATCCCCGATCCGCCGGCCACCAGCCAGACCTCGCCCACCATGAGGTTGCGCCTGACGAGCTGCCCGGCGCTCGACGACACGCTCAACACATGCGGGCCGCCCGCCGGCATCGGCTCGAGCACGACCTCCCACCGGCCGATCGTATTCGCGCGCGCGCTGGCCTGACGACTCCCGAGCGACACCTTCACCATCTGTCCCGGCAAAGCCCGCCCGCTCACCGGCAAAGCGATGTCCCGCGGCAGGACGGCGTGATCGGAAAACAAGGGATGGAGAGCGAGAGGACTGGCCATGATGCGCGACTTGTTCAGAACGGGGTCGCCAGTCATCAGGCGGCGCGCGAGCCGCGGAGGAAAGCCGGTAACCGCCCCCGCCGCCTGTTTGACACCCGTTTTGCAACGACGCGCCCGGAGCGCGCCTCTCCCGGAAACCCCTGAATACTGGCGAAATATCTCAAGGGTTTCTGGAGCGAAACGATTAGTGGAGGCCGGAATCGGGCCCGGCAGCGGCCCTGTCAAACGCCATGAAACAGCGCTCGCAAACAGCCCTCCGCAAACTGAACTCGCTTTATACGCAGTTCCGTCCGCCGTTGCTGAACCGCCTTCCCGCGGCCCTGTTCTGGAAACTCAAGAAGCGACGCGAGCGGCGCGCGCCTCCTGCTCTCGACATCTATACGAATCACCTGGGCGAGCACATCCAGACGCGCGGCCAGGCAGCTTCCGACACGATCAAGGCAAAACTGCAAAGCGGCGCGCCACTGATGGTAAGCCGCTTCGGGTCCGTGGAACTCGATTGCCTGCTCAACCACCTCGCGGTGAACAGCGAGCGCCCGATGCGAAGCGCGTGGGAGGACTTCCTCGATGGCCGGACGAGGCCATTCTGGTGGGATCACCGCGTCATCCGCTCGATGAGCAACAACGCCGGTTTCTTTCCCGACACCGTGCCGATGGTGGAGGAATTCAGCAGGCGCATGCTTCAGGACTTGCCGATGATCGACGTGCTCGGTTCCTGGCTGAACGGCGAATCGCTCCTCGCGCGCGAGCTGGCGGGCGCGACAATCGTCCCGCTCGACGATCTCATGCCGTTTCTCCATCGCGATCCGTGGAGCGAGGCCCTGGAAGGACGGACCGTGCTCGTGGTGCATCCGTTCGAGGCGAGCGTGCGCGCCCAATACGCGAAGCGTGACAAACTGTTCGCCGATCCACGCGTGTTGCCGGATTTCGAACTCGAGACCCTTGTCCCGCCCCAATCCCTGGCGCGCAATCGCATCGGCTTTCGCACCTGGTTCGAGGCGTTCGAGGATTTGCGCGATCGAGTGGCCGCGACCTCGTTCGACGTGGCGCTCGTGGCCTGCGGAGCCTACGGGCTGCCGCTGGCCGCCGCGATCAAGCGCATGGGGCGCCAGGCGCTCCACCTTGGCGGCAGCCTCCAGTTGATGTTCGGCATCCGGGGCCGGCGCTGGGACGCGTGGCCAAACATGGCGCCCTTCGTCAACGAACATTGGACCACGCCTCTCGATGCGGAGCGTCCGCCCAACTTCCAGCGCGTCGAGGGCGGGTGCTATTGGTGACACGCGGCGGCGCCCGGCGGTTTTGAAGTGGACATGCCGGGCTCGCCTGATCTTCGCTCGTCGCATGTCGTCCAAGCAGCAAGACAGCCGGGTCGCGGGGAACCCGGTTCTCGACACCATCCTGACGCTCGCGGCGTTCGTCGTTTTCTTCTTCATCTGCCGAAACCACGTCCCGTCGCACGATCCGGTGATGATCAATCTTTGGGCCGCGATCACGGCCTCCTGCATGGCTGGCGTGTTCTGGCTGGCGATGCATTGCTTCAAGTTCACGCTCCGCGCGCAGCGCGAGGCGAAGAACGCTCGCAAGTAATCCTTTCTCGCCCCGCGCCCTCCGCCGGAGCGCGCCGGGCGCGCTAGTGTTTGAAGTGTCGCGCGCCGGTGAAGACCATCGCCATGCCGCGTTCGTCGGCCGCGGCGATGACTTCCGCGTCGCGCACTGAGCCGCCGGGCTGAATCGCCGCCGTCGCGCCGGCGTCGGCCGCGGCGACGAGGCCGTCGGCAAACGGAAAGAGCGCTTCTGAGACAACGACCGAGCCCGTGAGGTCGAGGCCGGCTTCGGAAGCCTTCCAGACCGCGATCTTCGAGCTGTCCACGCGCGCCATCTGCCCCGCGCCGATGCCGAGGGTGCGCTCGCCGCGGGTGTAAACGATGGCGTTGGACTTCACGTGCCGGACCACCCGCCAGCCGAAATGCATGCTCGCAAGTTCATCCGCCGTCGGCGGCCGCTTCGTCACGACGCGAAACCCGGCCGGCTTCGCGGGCGCGCAGTCGCGATCCTGGAGAAGCACGCCGCCCACGACCGAACGCACTTCCTGGAGCGCGTCCGCGCGCAGGCCTTCCTTCGCGATCATGAGGCGGAGATTTTTCTTCTTTGCAAAAACCTCGCGCGCCCGGTCGGAAAAACGCGGCGCGATGATGACTTCGGTGAAGATGTCCTTGATCTCGTTCGCGAGATCCTCGTCGAGCGTGTGATTGACGACGATGATCCCGCCGAACGGCGCCTGCCGGTCGGTCGCATACGCGAGATCCCAGGCTTCCTTCAACGTGGCGGCGCTGGCCACGCCACAGGGGTTCGTGTGCTTGAGGATCGCGACGGTCGGCTTCTCGAACTCGCCGATCAGGTAGGTCGCGGAGGTTATATCGAGAATGTTGTTATAACTGAGTTCCTTGCCCTGAAGCTGCTCGTAATGGTCGAAAAACGACCCGTAAAGCGCGGCCTTCTGGTGCGGGTTTTCACCATAACGCAGGATCGACGCCCGCGGCCATTCGAGCGAAAGCACGGACGGAAAACCCGAGAGCGCGTCCATGTCCGGGACTTCCGCCGCCGCCGCGCTCGCAAGGTAATCCGAGATCGCGCGATCGTAAGCCGCGGTGCGGCGAAACACCTTGAGCGCGAGATCCTGCCGGAGCCGGCGCAACGCCCCGCCCTCGTCGTCGGCGGCGTTTCCCAGCGCGACGATCACCCGACCGTAATCCGCCGGATCGCAGACGACGGTGACGGACTCGTGGTTCTTGGCCGCGCTGCGCAACATGCTCGGTCCGCCGATGTCGATGTTCTCGATCGCCTCCTCGCGCGAGACGCCTCGCTTCGCGACCGTCTCTTCGAAAGGATACAGGTTGACCACGACAAGATCGATCAGGTCGATCCCGTGCTCCCGAGCCTGGGCGAGATGCTCTTCGCTGTCGCGCCGGCAGAGCAGCCCGCCGTGCACCTTCGGGTGCAGCGTCTTCACCCGTCCTTCCATGATCTCGGGAAAACCCGTGTGCTCGCCCACGTCGGTGACCGGCAGCCCCGCCTCGCGCAAAAGGCGGGCCGTGCCGCCGGTGGAGAGGAGCTTGTAGCCGTGCTGCCTCGCGAGAGCGGAGGCGAACTCGACCAGACCCGACTTGTCGCTGACGGAAAGGAGCGCGAGCTTGTTCACCCGAAGGTTTTCCCCGCCGCAGTCCGGCAGCGGCAAGAACAAACCCCCCGCCCAAATCCGCGCCATCATCCGGACTCACAAGCCCCGAATCCAAAGGCCACAATCCTGTAACGTACGTTACAAAAAATTGGCTTTCAGAAAATCGCGAAGGTCGGGCGGCAGCGTGGAGTGAAAGCCGGAATTTTGTAACGTACGTTACAGAATTCGGGTTTGGCGAGGGTCGTCAGACGGCGACGGGCTGGGTGGTGGTGGCGGAGCCGACGGCGTCGATGCGGTGGCAGAAGTCGCCGAAGGTTTCGCCGGGATGGCGGTCGGCGGCGAAGCGGCGCAGGAGCGGGCCGACGTGCTCGACGACCTGCGGCGGTGTGAGGGATTCGGCGACGAGGGTGTTGAGCCGGCTGCCGTCGTAGCTGGCGCCGAGATAGAGATTGTATTTCCCCGGGGCGCGACCAACGAGGCCGATCTCGGCGAGGTAAGGACGCGCGCAACCATTCGGGCAGCCGGTGATGCGGATGCTGATGGGCACATCGGCCAGGCCGGCGTCGATGATGATCTTCTCGAGATCCTCGAGCGTGGGTGGCAACTGCCGCTCGGCTTCCGCGAGCGCAAGCCCGCAGGTGGGAAGCGCGACGCACGAGAGGGCGTTGAGGCGCAGGCCGGTGCGCTCGTTTTCCTGGTCCAAGCCATGCCGCGCCAGAATGGACTCGATCTCGAGCTTTTGGGCATCGGAAACGCCGGAGATGGTCAGGTTCTGCGAAGGCGTGAGACGAAAGTCTCCCTCGTGAATCTCCGCGATTTCGCGCAGGGCCTGCTTCATGGGCCAGCCGTCGATGTTCCTCACTCGACCGCTGAGGATGTGCAGGCCGTAGAACCAGGAGCCGTCGGCGCACCGGCGCCAGCCGATCGGATCCTGGATGGTGGTGAACTTGTAGGAGCGCGCCGGTTCGAAAACGATGCCCGCGCGGCGTTCGACCTCGGCCTTGAACCACGCGATGCCGCGATCCTCGATCGTGTACTTGAGGCGGGCATGCCTGCGGTTCGTCCGGTCGCCGTAATCGCGTTGGGCGGAGATGACGGCTTCGCCGACGGTATTGACCAGATCCGGCGTGATGAAACCGATCACGTCCGCCAGGCGCGGGAAGGTGGCGGCGTTGCCGTGGCTCATGCCGAGCCCGCCACCGACGGCTACGTTGTAACCGGCGAGCCGGCCGTTCTCCACGATCGCGATGAAGCCGAGATCCTGAGAAAATACGTCCGTGTCATTCGAAGGCGGGAGCGCGAAACCGGTCTTGAATTTGCGCGGGAGGTAAGTCTCGCCGTAGAGCGGCTCGACCTCCTCGCCGCCCGCGACGAGTTCATTCTCGAGCCAGATCTCGTGATAGGCGCGCGTCCTGGGCAGGGCGAACTCGCTGAAGGCGCGCGCCTGTTCGTAAACCTCGGAAAGGACTTCGCTGCGCTCGGGATTCGGCGGCGCCATGACGTTGCGATTCACGTCGCCGCAGGCCGCGATCGAGTCGAGCAGCACGCTGTGCATGCGCTTGATGGCGGGACGGAGGTTTCCCTTGAGGATGCCGTGGAATTGAAACGTCTGCCGCGTCGTGAGGCGCAGTGTGCCGCCGGCGAGATCGGTCGCGATGTCATCGAGCACGATCCACTGCTGCGGCGTGCACCGACCGCCGGGGAGGCGAACGCGGAGCATGAATGAGAACGCCTTTTCCTGCTTCAACTTGCGGCGCTCCGAGCGGACATCGCGATCGTCCTGCAGGTAGAGGCCGTGGAACTTCGTGAGCTGGCTGTTCGCTTCCGAAATGGCGCCGGTGGAAGCGTTCGCGAGATCGTCAGCGATCGTGCCCCGAAGATGACGGGAGGCGGCTTTGAGGCCCTCGTTGGCGCTGAGCGGCTTTTCTGTCGCGGGCTCTGAACTCATGGGAGTCTGGATCGGTGCGTGGAACGGCTTCTGTTAACTATGGTTAGTTAGGCAATGAACTAAAGATAAGGAGCGGCGCAAACGAAAAAACCGGAATCCGCACGGGATTCCGGTTCGTCGGCGCGGATGCCGCGTTGGGCGGCTACGCAATCAGTAGCGGTAGTGGTCGGGCTTGAACGGGCCCTCGACGGAGATGCCGAGATAGTCGGCCTGCGCGGTCGAGAGCTTCGAGAGTTTCGCGCCGATCTTTTCGAGGTGCAGGCGCGCGACTTCCTCGTCGAGCTTCTGCGGGAGACGATAGACGCCAGGGCGGTAGCTCTCGCGGTTGCGCCAGAGGTCGAGCTGGGCGAGCACCTGATTGGCGAAGGAGTTCGACATGACGAACGAAGGATGTCCGGTCGCGCAGCCGAGGTTCACGAGCCGGCCTTCCGCGAGGACGAAGATCGAGTGTCCATCCGGGAAGAAATACTGATCGACCTGAGGCTTGATGTTCAGGTGCCGCACCTCGGGATCCTCGGTCAGGCGCGCCATCTGGATCTCGTTGTCGAAATGGCCGATGTTG
>CAZFCY010000008.1:27067-56868 GCA_964517665.1 uncultured Opitutaceae bacterium
AGGCGGCCTTCGGCGAGGAGGTAAACGCTGCGGCCGTTCGCGAGGATGAATTGGTCGTACTGCGGCTTGATGGTGATGCGCTTGGTGCCGGACGACTTGTAGAGGCGCTCCACCTGGATCTCGTTGTCGAAATGGCCGATGTTGCAGACGATCGCCTGGTCCTTCATGCGCCGCATGTGCTCGAAGGTGATGATGTCGCAGTTGCCGGTCGCGGTGACGTAGATGTCGCCCCACCCCAGCGTATCCTCGATCGTGGCGACCTGATAACCTTCCATCGCGGCCTGGAGCGCGCAGATGGGATCGATTTCCGTGACGACGACTCGCGCGCCCTGACCGCGAAGGGCGTGAGCGCAACCTTTGCCGACGTCGCCGTAGCCGCAGACGACCGCGACTTTGCCGGCGATCATCACGTCGGTGGCGCGCTTGATGCCGTCGACGAGCGACTCGCGACAGCCGTAGAGGTTGTCGAACTTCGATTTCGTCACCGAATCGTTCACGTTGATCGCGGGCACGAGCAGCGTGCCTTTCTGCTGCATCGTGTAGAGGCGATGGACGCCGGTCGTGGTTTCCTCGGAAACGCCCTTCCATTCGCGCACCATGTCGTGCCAGCGGGTCGGCGTGGTGGCATGGATGGTTTTGAGGAGTTTCTTGATCACCTTTTCCTCGGCGCTCGCGGAGGAACCTTCGACCCATGCGCTGCCGTTTTCCAACTCGTAACCCTTGTGGATCAGAAGGGTCGCGTCGCCGCCGTCATCGACGATCATCTGCGGCCCGAGGCCGCCGGGAAACGCGAGGGCCTGATCGGTGCACCACCAGTATTCCTCAAGCGTCTCGCCCTTCCAGGCGAAGACGGGGACGCCGGCTTCGGCGATCGCGGCGGCGGCGTGATCCTGGGTGGAGAAGATGTTGCAACTGGCCCAACGCACATCGGCGCCGAGGTCCCGCAACGTCTCGATCAGGACCGCGGTCTGGATCGTCATGTGAAGCGATCCGGAGATGCGGACGCCGGCGAGCGGCTTGTCGGCGGCGTATTTCTCGCGAATCGCCATCAGGCCGGGCATCTCCTTTTCGGCGATGGTGATTTCCTTGCGGCCGAACTCCGCGAGCGAGATGTCGCGAACCTTGTAGTCGGTTTCAGTCGAAGTGGTGGTGCTCATGTTTGCGGGCGTTTTCAGGGTGGCGCTCAGGAGATGGCCTCGAGGAGTTCCTTGGTGCGATTGGTCTGCTCCCAGGGAAGCTCGTCCTTGCCGAAGTGGCCGTAATTCGTGGTCTTGCGGTAGATCGGCCGGAGCAGGTCGAGCTGGCTGATGATCCCGGCGGGTTTGAAATCGAAGACCTTGCGCACAGCCTCGGAGATCTTCTGCTCGTCGGCCCTGGCCGTGCCCATGGCGTCGACCCAGATGCTGACCGGCTCGGGGCAACCGATGGCGTAGGCGACCTGGAGTTCGCAGATGTCCGCAAGGCCGGCCGCGACGATGTTCTTCGCGACCCAGCGGCACATGTAGGCGGCGGAACGATCGACCTTCGACGGATCCTTGCCGGAAAACGCGCCGCCGCCGTGGCGTCCCCAGCCGCCGTAGGTGTCGACGATGATCTTGCGGCCCGTAAGCCCGGAGTCTCCCTGCGGCCCGCCGACAACGAAGCGGCCGGTCGGGTTGATATAGAAGTGCGTCGAGGCATCCATCATGTCCTCGGGGAGAACCTTGCGGATGACGTTCTCGATCAGAAACTCGCGGATCGCGGCATGTTCCACGTGTGCCGCGTGCTGAGTGGAGATGACGACGTTTTCGATGCGGACGGGTTTGTCGTTTTCGTAACGAATCGAGACCTGCGACTTCGCGTCGGGGCGAAGCCACTCGACCACGCGGCTCTTGCGGAGTTTGGTCAACTCGCGGCCGACGCGGTGGGCGAACATGATCGCCGTGGGCATCCTCTCGGGCGTCTCGTTACAGGCATAACCGAACATGAGGCCCTGGTCGCCGGCGCCCTGCTCCGCGGTTTCCTTGCCTTCGGCCGCGCGCGCATCGACGCCTTGCGCGATGTCGGACGACTGCTTCGTGAGCAGGTTGGTGATGAAAACCTTGCTGGCGTGGAAGACGTCGTCGTCGTTCACGTAGCCGATCTCGTCGATCGCCTCGCGCACGATCGCCTCGTAGTTGATCACGGCATCGGTCGTGATCTCGCCGGCGAGGACGACGTGGTTGGATTTCACCAGCGTCTCGCACGCCACGCGGCTCTTGGGATCCTGCTCGAGGCAGGCGTCGAGGACACTGTCTGAGATGAAGTCGGCAACCTTGTCGGGGTGCCCCTCACCGACGGATTCAGAGGAAAACACGAAGCTGGAAGACATGAAGTCGGACAACAAGGGACGAATGCGGTCTCGATCAAGTCAAATATCAACACATCCAGATGTTTTGATGCGACTGGAGTCGCATCAAAGGTCAACGCCGCGCGCCCTCCTGCTGTTCCGAGGCCCTTCCTGGACCTTCGACCTTTGACTTTCAGACCTTCGACTCTATCGCCCGAATCGCTTCGGACTGCTTCAGTCCGAAGCGATTCGGGCGATAGGGACTTCTACCCGGCCTCCCCCGGGTGCTCGGCTCATTTTCGGGCCGGACCGAGATTCGAGAATTTCCAACAAGATGCCCTACGACCTGAAAGCGATGGTGGTCGACGACGACGATCACGTGCGAACGTTTCTCACCCATCTCGTCCGCAAGCTCGTCTCTGGAAACGTGAGCGAAGCCCGCAACGGCGCGGAGGCCGTCCGCCTCTACGAAGAGGAGCGGCCGGACTTTCTCCTCCTCGACGTGAACATGCCGGTGATGGACGGCCTCGAGGCGCTCGAGAAGATCCGCGCGATCAATCCCGCGGTCGTCGTCATCATGATCACTTCGCTTGCGATGCGCCGGATCGTGGAGGCCGCGTTGCAAGGCGGCGCGTGCAATTTCATCCGCAAGGACACGCCGCGAAACCAGATGATCGAGATCATCACCGAGACGATCGAAACCTACCTCGTGCCGGAGGCGCCCGTCCCCGGGGCCTCCAGTTGATCCGCCGCCATGGAAGACATCCAGAAAGAGGAAGAGACGGTCCGCGACCTCGGCGAGTTCGAGATCCAGGAGGTGAAATACTCGCTTCCGATCATGCTGCGCGAACTCCAGATCGAGCGATCACAATCCCATTTCGCCAAGGAGATCATCGATCAGATCGAGATCACCAAAATCTTCGCCCAGGCCAGAAAGGCACGCTCACGTGGAAAACAACTCTAAATTCATGGAGAAGATCCGTGAGGCGCCGTTCAGCCTCACGAACGACCAGCTCGAGCCCCTTCTGGAAAAACACGCGGCCGGCACGATCGGCCTCCTCGAGGCGATTGTATCCGAAAAGCTGATACCGAAGGACGCCGCCTGCAAACTCTGGGGCGACTCGATCGGCGTCGCCTACGTCGAGCCGGTCACGACGATCGTGAATCGCGATGCGATGGAGCTGATCCCGCAGGAGATCGCGCTCAAGGCGCAGGCGCTCCCGCTCTACCTTTTCGACACGCTGCTCACCGTCGCGATCGCCGATCCGACCGACAACAACCTCGTCCAGCGCCTCAGCCAGATCTCGCAGCATCCCGTCAGCGCGGTCTTCAGCCTGCCGAGCGAGATCCAGGCCGGCATCGCGCTGCACTACCAAAGCGAGAAGTCGGTGCGCGAAAGCCTCGCCGAGCTGAAGTCGATCGACCTCCGGCTCAACAACGAGATGTCCGCGGAGAAGGTTTCCGAGGTCACGGAAAACGCGTCGCTCATCCAGGTCGTCAACTCGCTCATCTATTTCGCCCTGCGCGAGCGGGCCTCGGACATCCACATCGAGCCGCGCGAGACGGTGACGACGATCCGGTTCCGCATCGACGGCATCCTGCGCGAGGTCCTCACCTTCCCGCGCAAGCTGCAGATGGCGGTGATCTCCCGCCTGAAAATCCTCTGCAACCTCAACATCACCGAGACGCGCTTCCCGCAGGACGGCCGTTTCTCGCTCGCGGTCGGCACGAACCGCGCCGACTTCCGCCTTTCCTTCATGCCGAGCATGCACGGCGAGAAGGTCGTGATCCGCGTGCTCGCCTTCGGCAACAAGAAGGACTTTCTGCGCCTCGACCAGATGTTGATCTCGCAGACGATCCTGCAGCCGTTCAAGCGCGTCATCCAGAACCCGAACGGCATCATCTTCGTCACCGGCCCGACGGGCTCCGGCAAGACGACGACGCTCTACGCCGCCCTGAGCGAGATCAACGATCCGAGCGTGAACATCGTCACGATCGAGGATCCGATCGAGCTGCAAGTGGAAGGGCTCAACCAGAGCCAGGTCAACAGCCACATCGACCTCACGTTCGGCATGCTTCTGCGCGCGATCCTCCGTCAGGATCCCGACGTCATCCTCGTCGGCGAGATCCGCGACCTGGAGACGGCGAAGATCGCCGTCGAGGCCGCGCTCACCGGCCACCTCGTCTTCGCCACGCTGCACACGAACAACGCCCTGCAGGCGATCACACGCCTCGTCGATATCGGCGTGGAACCCTATCAGGTCGCGCCGTCGATCGTCGCGGTGGTCGCCCAACGGCTGGCCGCGCGCATCTGCCAGCGTTGCAAGGAGCCTTACTACCCGCCGGCGAGCGTGTTGAATAAATACTTCCAGGAGGACGGGCTGTCCGAAGTGCCGTTCTATCGTGGCAGAGGTTGCGCCGAGTGCGGTTTCACCGGCTATCGCGGGCGCGTCTCGTTTCACGAACTCGTGCTCGTGACCGAGGAGATGCGGTCGATCATCAACCGCAACGGCAGCGTGGAGGAGTTGTCGAAGGCCGCGAAAAAAGTCGGCTACAAACCCCTGCGCTACGACGGCCTGAAAAAGGTGCTGCTCGGCCTGACCACGATCGACGAGATCGAGCAGAACACGTCGTTCGAGTGGGCTTACTGATTCGACCGGGGAGGTTGAAGTTCCAGGTTTAAGCCGCGCTGACCTCGGCATCGCGACTGAAGCCGATCCTACGGTCGGCGGAGGCGGTTCATTCCCCGGCAAACAGGATCTCCAGCGCGTCGCGCGCGCGCGGGCCGACCGATGCGCGACCGCCGCGCGCGCGGATCACGCCCTGGCAGGGGAAACGATCCAGCAACTCCGCGTCGTGAAAGAGCACGACCATCCGCCCCGGCGGCTCCTCGGCCGCCTTCGCTGAATCGACCGCGCGCCAGGCCTTCGGAAGACCAAACCACGTGAAGTCGATCTCCCACCCCGCGAGGTCGTTTTCCGGCGCCGCCGTTTCGACCAGGGCCGGGTAGCGCCGCACGAAATCCGGCGCAAACGCCGAGCGCACGAACACCGTCGCGGCCGTGGGCTGGCGCGCGAGATAATCGGCCGCGTCGCGCACCTGGCGGTTTCTCAGGCGCTCGACAAAATCGAGGTAGTCGAAGCCGACGATGTTCATGCCGTTGAAGTTCCCATGCTCGTTTTTCGAGCCGAACTTCCGGCCGTCGTACCATTGCTGGAAACGCTCGCTCAGCCACACGCCCGCCTCGACGTGGACGTGGGCGCGATCCTTCGGAATGGTGTAGCCGGCGGCGGAGCGCCCCATGATCGCGATCGTCTCTCCGGCATCGACCCGCCCGCCCGCCCGCGCCTCGGGCGTGATGCTCAACAGATGCGCGTAAAGCGTGATGAACGCCGGGCGCATCCCGGCATGTTCGATCACCACATAGCGCCCGTAGCTGCTCGATCCGGCCCTCGCGTTCGCGTGCCTGACCACGCCGGGCAGGATCGCGTAGATCGGGTCCGCCGCCTCGCCGCGCCGATCGCGTTCGACGGGCTTGAGATCGAGCCCTTCGTGAAACTGATGGCCGCTGTTGCGCACGCAGCCGAACATGCCCGACTCCGTCAGCCCGGAGACGGTGGGCTGGATGAATTCCTCGTAAGGACGCCCCTCCGCGAACGCCCTGTTCGGCGTGGGCCAGAACATCCGCGCCTGCGCGGCGAGCGTGGCCGCCCCGAGTATCCAGCTTGTCGATACAACTTTGAAAAACGCCGCCGTGGCCATCGATTCAACCGCCCCCCCGCCGCGCCGCCCGCTGGATGTCCGCCGCGGTGCGCTTGAGGTTCAACGCCGTCTCGGTCAGCTCTTCATCGGACAACTCCACAAAGATGAACAGGCGGCCGTGTTCGATCGGAACATCGAACTGACGCGCGCCGAAGGCGCGGCCATTGAGCGTCACGACCAGCCGCCTCCCGAGGTTGGACGCGCTCACCCGGTAAAGGCTCTTCGCCGCCTCGGGCGTAAAAACAAACATGAGGCAGAGGCCGAGATCGACCTTCACCAGCTCCGCGTCCGCGATGTCGCCCTCGAAGAAAACGACACGCGGCGCGACGGGGATTTCCACCCCGCTGTTCGGCAGCGTGACGATGTTCGCGTGCGGATCAGCCGGCGCGGTTTCCAGAAAAAACTGCGCGATGACCGGCTCGAAATCGAGCGACCTCGCCGGAGTCTGGCATCCTTGCAGGCCGGCAATTGCGGTCAACGCCGCCAGGAGTCCTGAAGTTTGGAGGAATTCGGATTTCGGGATGCGCATACGAGGAAGCGGTGACAAACGCCGCTCACTGAAAGGGCGGAGAGCGCGGCGCCGCCAGAAAGAAATCAAGGCGGCGCCTCATCCGCCATGCCGACGAACTCCGCGCCGATCGCGTCGGCGACGAGTCGTCCCTCCCCGGCCAACACAATCCCGGTCGCGCCGGACCGCCGCGCGAGCCCCTGCGCCACCAGCTCGTCCAGCCGCGTTTGAAAAATATCGATCGCGCCGGCCCCGAAGCGCGCGCGCAATCCCGCGAGGTCGATCCCCGAGTTCATCCGCAGGCCGAAAATGATCGCGTCCTCCGCCAGCCGCGCGGGCGTGAGCGCGCTGGAGTCGACGAGCGCGCGCTTTCCCTGCGCGACATCCGCGCTCCAGGCCTGCAAGTCGGACGCATTGCTTCCCCGCGAACCACCCGACTGGCTCGCGGCCGACGGGCCGAAACCCCACCACTCGCCCATGCGCCAGGTGTTGAGATTGTGCGCGCACGCGTGGCCGGGCCGCGCGAAGTTCGAGATCTCGTATTGGAGGAATCCCGACGCGCCGAGGTGGCTCCAGGTGGTTTCGTAGAATTCGCGCTCGCGCTCGGTGTCGATGCTGACCCTGCCCTCGGACAACCGGATGAACATCGCGGTGTCCTCCTCGAAGGTCAGGCAATAGGTCGAGATGTGATCCGGCCGCATCGCGATCGCGGCATCGAGATCGGCGATCCAACCGGCCAGGGTCTGGCCCGGCGTGGCGAAGATGAGGTCGAGGTTTCTGCTCGGGAAACCCACCTTGTCGATCGCGGCCCAGGCCTTCTCGATCTGCGCCACGGAATGCCTCCGGCCGAGCGCGTCGAGTGTTTTCGGATCGAGGCTTTGCACGCCGAGCGAGACGCGCGTCACCCCCAGATCCTTCAACACGCGCAACTTTTCCTCACGCACGGAACCCGGCGCGAGTTCGATCGTCCATTCTCCGGAACGCGCAAAGGGACCTGCGCGGCCATCCGCGACTGGCGGCCCGAACCGGTCCAACTGCAGCCGTCCCAGACGCTCGAGATCGCGCGCGCTGAGCAGGCCCGGCGTGCCGCCGCCCCAGAAGGCGGTGGCGAACCCCGGCCCCCGGTCGACGAGCGCGAACTCGCGCGCAATGGCGGCAAGATAGAGTTCGATGTCGCTCTTGCGCGGCTCGACTTGATAGAATGCGCAGAAGTCGCAGGCATGCGAGCAAAACGGAACATGCACGTAGATCCCCGGTCCCGTCGGTTCGTTTCGGATGGGATTCACGCGGGCGTTTGCCGCCTTGATTTTGTTTGCCAATGCCACAGCGCTCGGATCATCAACTGTTTCTAAAATGGACTTCCGCCTTCCTCGTTTCGCGAGTCAATTCACACCCGTCTTGCTCGTCGCCTCCGCCGCCCTCTTTCTCGCCGGTTGCGATGTGAAGATCATCAATCGCACGCCGGCGACCTTTTCGGAAAATCCGTCGCAAGTCTATACGATCACCGCCGAAGTGCGCGTCCGCGGCGGCGTCGTCCGCAAGGAATCCGTGGAGCCGAGCATCGTCATCGACGGCCAGGTGTTCCCGATGGGAAAGAGCCCGCTCGGCGAGAACATCTACGAGTACGACTACCACCTTCCCTCCGGCCGCAGCGAAGGCGCGTATTATCTTCTCGTGTCCTACGAGACCGAGTCCAGCAACCGGGTGAACCGGCGCGAGTCGTTTACCGAGCTGGAACGCTTCACGGTGGTGAACCGCTACGGATTGTCGCTCGACGCGAGCCGCGCCCCGGTCGGCGCGCAGGTCACGGTGCTCGGCCGCGGATTCACGCCGCAGGACACGGTGTATGTCGGCAGCCAGGCCGCCCAGACGATCTTCCGCTCCGCCAACTCGCTCAGCTTCGTCGTGCCCGCGCTCCCCGCCGGCCGCAATTATCCCGTCACGGTCGGCGCGCCCGGCTCCGGCCTCGGGATCGGCACGATCCGGGTCGACGAAGGCGCGCTCACGGTCGCCCCGTCCTCATTGACGGTCGCCTCGGGCGAGAAACGCCTGCTCGTTTTCACCATCCCCTCCGAAGCGCCCGCGGGCGGGCTTCTCCTCAATGTGACGACCGATATTCCAGACAGCGTGATCATGCCCGAGGTCACGGTGCCGCAGGGCTCGCGTTCGGTGAACGTCGCCGTGCAAGGCGGATCCATCGGCTCCGGCACGCTCTACGTGGCCGCCCCCGGTTTCGGAGAGATCACGGTGCCCGTGACGGTGATATCCCGCTGACCAGTTCCGCTTGCTCAGGGAGAGCGGAGGCAGGGTCGAGGTCCAGATAAACCATCCGGTGGTCGGTGCCCGAAAGCGCGCCGACGCCATCGAAGATGCGAGCCACTCCACCGGCCACGGACGGCCGCATTCCGGGCGAGACGAGCAGATAATCGACCCGCGTGTAACTGTCCTCCGGCAGGTAGCGGTGCGTCCAGGTCTCGCCCCGCGAGTCGGCCGTCGGAAGCAGTTCCGTGATCGTTCGCGGCCCGCGATGCCGGAAAGCCTCGATCGGGCGCGACCTCGTGGTGTCGTTGAAATCCCCGGCCACGATGTAGCGCGCCGACCCGGGATTGGGGAATCGAGCGAGCACCAGATCCCGCGCCGCGCGGGCTTCGAGCGTCCGCCGCGTCTCCGACATGGGATCGTCCGGCCGGTCGGTGAAACGGCTTTTCAGGTGCACGACGAACAGCGTCCACCTCTCATCGCCTTCGCCGAAGGAAACCTCCAGCAGGCCGCGCTTCACGAGTTCCCGCTCCTGAAAATAGTTGAACTCCACCTCGGGATGGCCATTCACCGCGCGAAATGGAAGGCGCGAAAGCACGGCGACATGCCGCGCCGGATCCGCCGCCTCCAGAAGGTAGCTGTGCGTGTAAACCAGCCCCTCGTGCGCGAGATCCTGCCGCAGTTCCTCGAGATACGGAGCCGGCCCCAATTCCTGCAACGCCAGCACGTCCGGCTCCACGGCGCGGATCGTGGCGCGGATGCCCGCCTTTTCCACCTCGGGTTTCGGGTAGGCAGGCCGGTAGCGGCCCTCGACGCGGCGGTCCATGGAAAGGTAGTTGTAGACATTGAAGGTCGCGACCCGGATCGAGCCGCTCGCGGTCCCGCCCTCCGCCGCGCGCAGGCCGGCAACACTGTTCCCCAAAAGCGCCGCGACCAGCGAGGCGAGCAACGCATGGAACAACGCGCGCATCAGGCCCCCTCGCCCGCGCGGCGCGTCACCGCCGCCTCCCGCTCCGCCAGGGTCGGGTGCGAGTAATAAAATCCGCTGAAGAGCGGATGCGGAGTCAGGTTGGAGAGGTTTTTCTTCGAGAGCTTGCGCAACGCGGCGATGATCGGCCCGGTTCCGCCGGTCACCTTTCGCGCAAACGCGTCCGCCTGATATTCGTGCCTGCGGGACAGCGCATTGGTCAGCGGCGTGAGCCAGAAGGCCGGGATGCCCGCGAGCAGCGCGAAGAGCAGGAACGCCACCGGCAGCGACGGAGCCGCAAAACCGAACACGGCGAAAAACGCCGGCGAAGACGCGAGCCAGCCGATGAGCGCAAACGCGCCGAGCGTCGAGAGCGCCGAAAGCATCAGCATCCTCGGAATGTGGCCGAGCTTGTAGTGGCCGATCTCGTGCGCCAGCACCGCCTCGAGTTCCGCCGGCGCGAGCTGCTGGAGAAGCGTGTCGAAAAGGACGATGCGCCGAAAGCGCCCGAAGCCGGTGAAGAACGCGTTCGAGTGCGCCGAGCGCTTGCTGCCGTCGATCACCTGGATCGTCGCGGTCGGAAACGCCGCGCGATCCGCGAGCCGCATGAGTCGCTGTCGCACGTCGCCGTCGGGGAGCGGCGTGAGCTTGTTGAAGAGCGGCAGAATGAGCATCGGGTAGAGCACGATCATCACGAGCTGGAAAACCACCAGCACCGCCCACCCCGCGAGCCACCAGCGCCCGCCGATCCAGTCCACGAGTTTCAACAGCAGCCAAAGCAGCGGAAAACCGATCACGAGGCCCACGAGCGCGCCCTTCAGCTTGTCGCTGATCCAGAGGCGGAGCGTGCTGCGGTTGAATCCGAACCGCTCCTCGAGCCGAAACTGCGACCACCATTCGAGCGGCAGCCCCGGGAGGGAAACGACGACCATGAGCGCAACGAGGAACAACGCCCCGGACCACGCCGCGACGCCGAGCGCGCCCGTCCATGTTTCCCACGCCCACGGAAGCGCGCCGCTGAAAACGACGAGGGCGAGCAGCGCCGCGTCAAAAACATGCTCCACGTGCGAGAAGCGCGCCTTCGCAAGCGTGTAGTCGATCGAACGCGCATACTCATCCGGCTCGATCATCCCCGCGAAAACAGGCGGGATGGCGCCGCGATGCCGGCGCGCCTCGCGCGCGTTGAGCGTCGTCAGCCAGATTTGAGCGCCGAGCCGGGCGAGCAGGCCGGCCGCAACCAGCCAGGGGAGCATCCACATCGCGCAAGGCTAGATTTCACGCCGCTCCCGAGGCGAGCACAAGAGTCACAATCGAAATCGAAGCCCAGGCGCCCGCTCCGCCCGGCTTCCAACTTCCACTTCAACTTGCGACTTCCACTCAAACTCCCCGCCTCCCGGCCTCCCCGCCTTGACAGAACCTCGGCTTCAGCGCGATTTTGCGCGCATGACTCGCGTCTTCACGCCTCTTCTGGCCCTGACCATTCTCGCAAGCGCGGCCAGCGCCCAGGATATGGTTCCGCTCCAAACGGATCTTCCCAAGCCGATGTTCGTCGGCACTCCGAAACCGGTCAGCCTGCCGAATCTCGAGAAACCGAGGTCGGGCAAGCGTCCCGATCTCATGGTGCCCGCGGGCACGATCAATCTCGCGGCCGACAAGCCCGTCACGAGCAGCGACGATTTCCCCGTCATCGGCGAGATCGAATTCGTCACCGATGGCGACAAGAACGGCGGCGACGGCTACTTCGTCGAACTCGGCCCCGACCTGCAATGGGTGCAGATCGACCTCGAGCAAAGCGCGAAAATTCACGCCATCCTCGTCTGGCACTACCATCTCGCCGCCCGCGCGTATCACGACGTCGTGGTGCAGGTCGCGGACGACGAGGGCTTCAGCAAAAACGTGCGCACGGTCTTCAACAACGACCACGACAACTCGGCCGGCCTCGGCGCCGGCCGCGATCCCGCCTACATCGAGAACTACGAGGGCCGGCTCATTCCGGTGGACGGCCTGCAGGCGCGCTACGTCCGGCTCTATTCGCGCGGAAACTCGGCCGACGGCATGAACCACTACGTCGAGGTCGAAGTGTTTGGTCAGCCTGCGTCCTAACTGGTTTCTGCTCGGAAGCGCCGCGATTCTCGTCGCGGCGTCTCTTTTGCGTTTCGCCGACCTCGCGGGGAAACCGATCCATGCGGACGAATCCGTGCACGCATGGAAAGTCGGCGAGCTGCTCGATTCCGGCGATCATCGTTACGACCCCGCGGAGTATCACGGCCCCACCCTCCACCATCTCGGCGCGATCGTCGCGCGCCTCGCCGGCGAGAACTCCAGCCTCGCGCTCCAGATCGGGACGCTGCGCCTGATTCCCGCCGCCGCGGGCGTCGCGCTCGTCCTGCTCACGCTCTGCCTGTCGCCGATGATCGGGCGCGCCGCGGCGCTCGCCGCCGCCGGCTTCGCCGCGACCTCGCCCCTGCTCGTTTACTACAGCCGGCATTTCATTCAGGAGCCGTTGTTCGTCCTGTTCACCGCCGCCGCCTGGCTGACGGGGTTTCTCGCCCTCAAAACGGGCCGGCGCTCGTGGGGCGCGCTCGCCGGCGCGAGCTTCGGACTCGTGATCGCGACCAAGGAAACCTGGGTGCTCGTGGCCGCCGCCGGGGTGGCCGCGCTCGTCGCCCTCGCGTGGCTCGACCGGAAGGCGCTCGCGGAAAGCGCGGCGCGGCGGCGTATCCAGAAAACAACGACAGCGTTCGCCATCGCCTGCGCCTTCGTCGCGACCGCGTTTTATTCCGCCTTCTTCACCGATTTCGGCGCGCTGCTCGATTTCCTTCGCGGACTCGTCATCGGCGCCGGCCGGTCCTCGGGCGGCATTCACGACAAGCCGTGGCACGCCTACTTCGGAATGCTCGCCTGGAACCAGGCCGCCGGGCGCACGTGGACGGAGCTGCCGGTCCTCGTCTTCGCGCTCGCCGGCGGCTGGGCTCTGCTGCGACGCGAGCCGCGCGTGCCAGCGGGCGGCGACGGCGCGCGCTTCTGGGGCGTCTACGCCCTGACCCTGGCCCTCGCGCACACGATCATCCCCTACAAGATCATCTGGCTCGCCTGCGGGTTCTGGCACGGCTTCATCGTGCTCGCCGGCTGCGGCGTGGCCGCGCTCGGCGCGAAGAGCCAGCCGGGGCTGCTGCGCGCCGCCGCCTTCGCCGGCGCGGCCTTGTGTTTCGTGTTTTTGGGCAGGACAGCCTGGCGCGCGGCCGTGACGCTGCCCGCGTATCCACGAAACCCCTACGCCTACGTCGCCACCTCGACCGACATCAAACGGCTGCATCCGCGGCTGGAGGCGATCGCGAAGACGATGCCGGACGGGCGTTCGATGACGATCAAGGTGGGGCTGGAGGAATACTGGCCCCTTCCGTGGCTGCTGCGCGATTTCCCCGCGACCGGCTTCTGGCTCGGCCCGCCGGACAACTGGGATGCGGATGTGCTCCTGGTTTCGCCCGAGGTGTTTTCCGAGATCCCGGAATCGAAACGAGAGCCGCTTGCGACCGAGATTTTCGGTTTGCGCGACGGCGTGCTCGTGATCCTGGCGATGGATCGCGCGGCATGGGAACGAACGCTTCCGGCAACCGCGCCATGACCGCGGCGGAGGAGCGAGGCGGCGGAATCGTCGTCACGGCGCACGAGGCCATGGCGACGACGTTTCGCATCCACATTGCGGATATGCCGGCGGGACGGGCGCGCCAGGCCGCGGCCGCGGCGTTTGAGGAGGTCGATCGCATCGAGCGCGCGCTCAGTCGCTATCGCGAGGGTTCGGACATTCATCGCGTCAACACCGCGCCCGCCGGCTCGTGGACGAAAATCTCCGCCGACACCGTCGCGTGCCTGCAAACCGCCGTGATGATCGCGCGGCTCACCGACGGCGCGTTCGATCCCGCCCTGGGCGCGCTCACGGGCGATCCGTTTCGCGAAAACGCCGGGGACGAGGCGCAATCCGCCAAAGCGCGCGGGTGGCGGCAGATCGAGCTGGACGCCGACGGCCTGCGGGCGCGCAAGCTTCATGACGGCCTGCGGATCGATCTCGGCGCGATCGGCAAGGGCTACGCCGTCGATTCCGCCATGACGTTTCTCGACGACTGGGATATTGCCGCCGTCCTGATCGATTCGGGTGGAAGCACCGTCCTGGCGCGCGACGAGAGCGCGGCTGTCCCGCGTTGGACGGCGCGGCTCGAATTCGGGAACCGCGTCCGCGAAGCGCGCCTGCAATCGGGTTGCGCGCTCGCCGGCTCGGGGATGGCGGTCAAAGGCGCGCACATCATCGACGGCCGGCTCGGCCGGCCGCATCGCCGGGAAGGCCGCGTCTGGGCTTGCGCGAAAACCGCCGCGGTCGCCGACGCGTTGAGCACGGCGTTCTTCGTCATGCCTTGGGACACGGTGGAAAAAGTCTGCGCCCTCATCCCGGAAGCGGGAGCGGCGGCGGTGGACGACGCGGCCGCGGACGCCGAAACCCTCCGCTTCGCGGGCGCGTTTTCCGCGCTCACCGGGGATCGGTGAAAGGATCCCGCGCGCGGCTCAAAACCCGGTCCGCTCGACGGCCTCCTCGCGCGAGGGTTCGCGGAAAGGCATTCGCGCAAGCGAACGCGCGACTTTCCTACGAATCAGGAGCACGTCCCAAAGCATGCGCATGCTGTCGCGCACGATCCGCACTTTCGACTCCGGCGAGTTTATCCAGCGCACGGGAAGACTCCGCACCGTGAATCCCATGCGTTCGGCCAGCATCAGCGTCTCCACGTCGCAGGCGAATCCATCGACCGTCTGCCGTGAATAGACCTCCACCGCCGCATTTCGCCGGAGCGCCTTGAAGCCGCATTGCGTGTCGGTCAGCTCGCTCCCGGTCAGGATCCGGACCAGCCGGCTGAACACGTTTCCCAATACCTCGCGCAGCCGCGACTGGCGCACCTCGATCACGGTGTCGGGATGCCGCCGATTGCCGATCAAAACGTCGATCGACGGATTCGCCTCCAGGCGGGACATGAAGGCATCGATGAACTCGACGGGCACGCTCAAGTCGGCGTCCATCGTCAGCACGATCTCGCCCGAGGCCATGCCGACGCCGGTCCTGAGCGCGTAGCCCTTGCCTCGTTTCACCTGGTTCACGATCACGGAAATCTCGCCGTGGCGCGTCGCGATCGCGCTGGCCAGCTCGACCGTCCGATCCGTCGAGCGCTCGATCACGACGATCACCTCCCACGGGAACGGAAAACGCCGGCAGTGCGAGGCCAGCGCCTCGAGCGTCCCGGGCAGCCGGCACTCCTCGTTGTAGGCCGGGATCACGATCGAAAGCAGAATGTCGGAAGTCGGAATCATCGGAAAAACGCGCCGGAAAACCTACCCGCAGTTCCGACCGCAAACAAACAACGCCGCGCCTTTCCCTGGTTTTCGGGGAGCCGCCTCACCACAAACGCGGCCCTCGAGAATATTTCCTGGAAGCGGCCGGAACGGATTGTGCGGCATTCGTGGTCGAGATTTCAGACATCGATCAACAACCAACGCTCTACGAGCGGCTTGTGCAATCAGGGATTGCCTCAGTGTCGAAACACGGCTTTTCCGGATAGGCGGCATGTTGCGTCCCCGATTGCGAGGGGCTCCTTATCCTGCAACCATTTCGTTCCATGGTCTCCACACCCATTCCCGGCTCGAATCGCGCGCTCCGGCCCGGCTTCGCGACGCCGGGGGAAACGGCCGGCGGGATCCCGCGGAGCGGGTTGCCATGCGGGAAAAAGATCGGCCGGGCGTTTGCCGCGAATGGCGAAGTTCTCCGGGAAACAATCGATTTTCGTCAAACGCCGCCGGGATTCGACGATCAATTCCCTGCGCCGACGCTCCCCGGGTTCGCCGCGCGCGACCGCCCGGCTGCCGGAAAGAAAGCCATCTTCCGGAGCCGCGACCGGAAGAGCTCCTCACCGATTTCGATCGGAACACTTTCAACATCCTCACCACGCTCAGACATCGATGGCCGCCCTCGCGGGCGGGCCTCGCTCAGACCATGAAACCTTCATCCTTCCTTCCTGGACGCGCCGCTCTCGCGGCCCTCCTTCTTCTGGGCTGGGCCGCTCCGGCCTTTGGCCAGGGGGCCGGCGCCAGCGCGGACGACGCCACGAGCTACCGGCTCAACCTCCGCGACCAGATCGAGATCGAACTCTTCGGCGAGCCCGAGCTGACCACGACCCAGCGAATCGACGGGCGCGGCCAGGTCCGCGTGCAACTGATCGGCGCGGTTATCCTCGCCGGCAAAACCGTGCGCGCCGCCGAGGACTACATCGAGACGCTCTACGTGGAGAAACGGATTTTGAAAAACCCGATGGCGACCGTTCGCGTGATCGAATACGCGCCTCGTGAAGTCAACGTGCTCGGAGAGGTCGCCACGCCGGGCGCCCTGCCGTTTCCCCCGGAAATCAACGAAATGGATATTGTCGACGTCATCGCCAAAGCAGGCGGCTTCACCCAACTGGCGCGCCGCACCCGGGTCGAAGTCACCCGGCTCGGAAGCAGCGGCAAGGTGGTCGTGAACGAAGTGAACGTCGAGGATCTCATCCGCGGCCGCAGCCGCGACGGCAGCCGCTTCATGATCCAGCCGGGCGACACGATTTCCGTGCCCGCCGTCCTTTTCTAAGACACATTTCAAGCACTGCCATGAGCAACAATCCTCCACGTCGAGAATCAAGCGGACCGGGGTTCAACCGTCCAAGACGACCACGCCCCCCCATCAACACCCGCGCCCAGCCCATCATCCGCTCCGCCAGGGACTACTGGGTGATGTTTCGCGAGCGCTGGTACTGGGGCCTGCTCGCGGCGGCGATCGTCGGCGGCGGGCTCTATTACTACCTGATGAGCCGCCCGCCGCTCTACGCCAGCGCCACGACCGTGCTCTTCGAGAACCCCGTGCAACCGCTGGACATCCGCCCGGTCGCGCCGGGGATGAGCGGCGGCGGAGAGGTCAATCTCGCCACGCACATCGAGCAGCTCAAAAGCGCCTCGTTCCGCAACTACGTCGTCGCGTCGTTCACGCCCGAGGAGGTCAAAAAGATCCGCGAAGCCTATCTCGACCCCGACCTCTCGCCCTCGGAGCAGACCCCCGTCGAGGCGATCGTGGCCGGCGCGGTCGAGGTGGAAGAGCGCCGCGACACGCCGGTGCTGCTGATCACCACGATGCACCGCGACCCCGTCGCCGCGGAGATGATCGCGAATCGCTACGCGCGCCGCTATATCGAATACAATCTCGACCAGACGGCCTCGGGCACGAACTCCGCCCTGATCTATTTGCAGGAGGAGGAACGCAAGCTGCGCCAGCAATACGAGCAGAGCCAGGCGAAGCTTCAGGAATATATGGAGACCTACAACACCGTCTCCATCGGCGACAACCAGACCATCCTTTCGCAGAAGCTCGACAGCATCATCACGGCGAGAAACGTCGCCAAGAACGACCGGCTCATCCTCGAATCGACCCTGCGCCAGATCGAGGCCTATCAAAAGACCGGCGGCGACCTCCTGCGGACGGAATATATATCCTCGTTCCGCTCCGTGCCGACGCTGCTGCGCGAACTCGACGAACTCCAGGCGGAGCGCGCCCTGCTCGAACAGAGGTACCTCGAAAACCATCCCAGCCTGCAGGCGAACACCCGCTCGATCGAGGCGAAGACCTCCCTGCTCCGGGAAAACGTCGCGATCGCGATCGCGGAGTTGAAAGGCTCCTACGAACGCGCCGTGCAGCACGAGGAGCGCCTCGCCAACGCCCAGGACACTTCCGAAAAGGAGGCCATCGAGCTGCAGCAGATCGCGATCGGCTACAACGTCCTCGCCAAGGAGGCCGCCAGCATCAGCGCGTTGCTCGACGACGTGATCCGGCGCGCGAAGGAAACCGCGATCACCATCACGCTCGACAACGTAAACATCAAGATCATGGACCGCGCGGGCGCCGCCGGATATCCCTCCGAGCCGGACAAGACCAAGGCCATCATCCAGGCCGGTGTGCTCGGCTTCATGTGTTTTGCCGGGCTTCCCATCCTGCTCGGCATGATGGACACGCGCCTGAAGGCCGCATGGGAGATCGAGCAGTACCTCGAGCAAAACCTGCTCGGTGAAGTCCCCTCGATCACCGGGGTCGCCCGCAAGGAGCGCGCCCACATCATGTCCAAGGACCTCGACCACACCGCCTCCGAGGCGTTCCGCGGGTTGTTTGGCCAGCTTCAACTCAACTCTCCCGTCCCCTATCCCAAGGTGCTCATGATCACGAGCACCCTGCCCGGCGAGGGAAAGAGCGTCATGGCGAACAACCTCGCCGCCACGTTCGCGTCCCACGGGAAAAAGACCCTGCTCGTCGACTGCGACTTCCGCCGGCCGAATCTCCATCTTTTCTATGGCAAGGACAACGCCTGCGGCGTCCTTCGCTGGCTCAACGCCGGCGGCGTCATGGAATCCTCCGCGGAGGAGGAGCACGAACTGGGAATCCTTCCGGTGAAGCAGAACCTTTTCCTCCTGCGCGCCGGAGGAGAGCACCGCCGGGCCACGGAACTCTTCGAAACGGAATCGTTCGCGCGCCTGGTCGCCGCCGTGCGCAGTCAGTTCGATGTCGTCCTCATCGACACGCCTCCGCTCGGCGTCTTCCCGGACGGGATGCTGATCTCGCGCCTGTGCGACGAGGTGATGTATGTCTGCCGGTTCAACACCGTGAACCGCTCCAAAATCCGCAAGACCGTCGAGCGCCTCAAGCAATCCTCCGCCTTCTTCTCCGGCATCGTGCTCAACGGCCTGCCGACCGGAGGCCAGTCCGCCTACTACGACTATTACGGTTACGGCTCCAACGAGAGCAAACGCTACAAGGCCTACTACGCGCAGAAGCGATAAGCCCCCGAGGGTTTCTCCCTAAATCGACCCGCAAATTGTCCGACCGATAGGACGACACCATGCCGCCCGAGACTGCCGCCGCCGAGCTTCACCGCGTCATCCCGCATTTCTCCATCCGCCCCCGCAAAGGTTGGCAGGTGATCAACTTCGCCGAGATCCTCGCGTATCGGGATCTGTTCTACTTCCTCGTCTGGCGCGACGTGAAGGTGCGCTACGCGCAATCGATCCTCGGCATCGGCTGGGCGATCATTCAGCCGCTCTTCCAGACCCTGATCTTCACGCTCATCTTTTCCCGCGTGGACTCCCTGCAGAACCAGGGAGGAAACACGCCCTACCTGCTCTTCTCCCTTTGCGCCACCGTTCCCTGGTCGTTCTTCTCCACCGCGCTCAACGAATCCAGCAACGTGCTCATTGGTCAGGCGCACATGATCACGAAAGTCTATTTCCCCCGGCTCATCCTCCCGATCACGGCGGTGCTGGGGAAACTCCTCGATCTCGGCATCGCGTTCGTGCTCGCGAGCATCGTCCTCATCTCCTACGGCCGCGTCCCGCAGGTGGAGGCGCTCATCCTTCCCGTCCTGATCGTCGCCATGATTCTGGCCGCCTCCGGCTTCGGCATGCTGCTCACCGCCCTCGCCGTTCAGTATCGGGACATTCGATATGCCATGTCGTTTCTGGTCCAGTTGCTCATGTATATCAGCCCGGTCATCTTCTCCACCTCGGCGGTGATCCCGGAAAACCTTCAACTCGTCTATGCCATCAACCCGATGGTCGGCGTGATCGAGGGCTTCCGCGCCGCGCTGCTGGGCGACCAGGCCATGCCATGGGCCCTCATCGCCGTGAGCTGCGCCTCGTCCGTGGCCATCTTCGCCATCGGCGCGCTCTACTTCCGCCGCATGGAGCGCTTCTTCGCCGACGTCGCCTGAGCGCCCGGCTCGCGCGGGGAATTGGCCTTGCTGGCGCAGGGAGGCCCGTCTAGCATGACACGGCCATCCCTTTCGCGCGCCAGTAGCTCAGTTGGATAGAGCAGCGGTCTTCTAAACCGCAGGTCGTGGGTTCGAGTCCCGCCTGGCGCGCCATTCGCGAAGGCTCGGGCCGGACAGGCGTTGAATCACGATGAAAGACGACGACGACGAACTCGAGGCGGCGGGCGACTCCCGGTTTCTGGACGTGCAATGTCCGTCCTGTTTCGAGGTCTTCCAGGTCGCCGCGCCGGCGAAAAGCGAGTGCCCGACCGAGTGGGACTACGACTGCGAGGTCTGTTGCCGGCCCATGTTCATCCACTTCAGCGTGGAGGACGATGCCGTCCACGCGGAGGCTCGAAGCATCGACGATTGACCGCGCCGCCTTGATCCCGCCGCCGCGGGCCTGCGCTTGGTGGAGCTGATCGGGATCGAACCGACGACCTTCTCATTGCGAACGAGACGCTCTTCCAACTGAGCTACAGCCCCAAGTCCTGGAGAGGTTCGGAAGTTGCGGGTTTTCCGCCGCGAGTAAACCACTTTCTCGGAGCCTTCGCGTCGAAGCGCGCCCAGATTGCTGTTGCCCGGCCTCTCGCTTCCCGTCTAGCGTCGCAGGCACGCTTGTCCGGCCATCATGGCCGGTTGCAGGGCGTGAAAAACACGAAAGCACAGACATCATGAAGAAAGCGACGACAGCGGCAACGTCTCCGAATCCGGCTCCGGTGAAGAAGACGGGTGCCAGGCGCGCCACGCCCGCTTCGGCCAAGGGGCCGAAGAAGGCTGCCAGCTCGGTTCCGGCTTCCGCTTCGGTCTCGAAGACCGCGGTGGTGGCGCGACTCGATGTTGGTTTTGGCAACCAGCTTTTCATCCGCGGCGAGGGCCCGGGGTTGAGCTGGGACGAAGGCGTGCTGATGGAGAATGTGTCGTCGGACACGTGGACATGGACCTCCTCGGCGGTTTCGCGACCGTTCGCCTACAAGGTGCTCGTCAACGACGAGCAGTGGGCAGCCGGGGACGACTTCGTCGCGGCGGTCGGTGTGGAAAACACCATCTCACCCGCGTTCTGAAGAAGCAGGCCGCTTGTCCGCCGGCAGCTCCGGCAGTGAAAAAGAAACACACACCGGCCGCCTCTTCATGGGGCGGCCGGTTTTCTTTTTCCAGCCCGCGGGCAGGCTGTCCGGCAGGCGGCCGATCGCCGCGCAGGCTCGCGGACCCTTGCGATCTTTGCTGCCTTCTGTGTCGCTCGTCTGTCGCTTTTCGGTTTAGACCTCCGTTTCCGCGGTCGCATCGCGTCCGGCCTTGAAACTACTCCACCTCACCAATTTCTACCCCCCGTACGCGGTTGGTCAGTCTGAACGCCAGTGCCGGCTCGTGGTGAATGAACTCGCCGCGCGCGGGCATTTCAACCGCGTGCTCACCTCGACCCACACGCTCCCGAACGTCGTGGACCGGGAGCGCTTCGTGAATCGCCGGTTGCGGATCGGGCTGCGCTCGACGCCCGGACGCTATTCGCCCTTGATCTGGGCGGAGCGCATGAACAGGCGCGCGCTGCTCGACGAACTCCAGGGCGTGCATTCGGATGTGCTCGTGATCTGGAGCATGGCCGGGTTGTCGAACAGCCTGATCTGGGAAGCGCAACGGCGCGGGATATGCGTGGTCTTCGCCGTGCTCGACCACTGGCCGCAACAGCGGCTCCGCGAGGATCCATGGATGCAATGGTGGACCGCCTCCCTGCCCTTCCCGCAACGCGTGTTGAGGCGGCTCCTGAGGACCTCGCTCATCGCGCGCTTCCTTTTCGCGCGCTACCCCGTCGATCCCATGACGGAGCTGCCGATGCAGCACGCGTTTTTCGCCTCACGCGCGCTTCGCGATTCGATCCAATCGTCCGGCATTCCCGTCGGACAGGCGCCGATCATCCCCTACTGCGTGGGGCGCGACGAGATTCCCGGACAGCCCCAACGCCGGGAGGAGCTGCGCCGGCTCTTGTGGATCGGCCGCCTGGACTCCGATCGCGATCCGATGACCGCGATCCAGGCGATCCAGGAACTCCGCCACACCGGCCAACACCAGTTCACCCTCGACATCTTCGGGCGGGGCGAGGTGACCTTCGAAAGCCGCATCCACGACTACATCCGCGATGCCCAGCTCGGCGGCGCGGTCACCGTCCGGCATGCCAGTGTGGAGGAGATGGTCGGCCTCTTTCCCACCTACGACATGTTTCTCTACAGCGCCCGCCACCCGGAGCCATTTCCGATGGTGATCCTTCGCGCGATGGCGGCCCGGCTGCCGGTCATCTCGACACTCGAGGGCGCGTGCGCCGACATCCTCCGGCACAACGACAACTGCGTGGCGTTTCGCGCCGGCGATCCGGTCGATTGCGCGGCCCGGATCCGCGGCCTCGCGGCCGACCGCGCGCTCGTGAACGAGATGGCCGAGCGCGCCTACCGCGAAGTGCTGGACAACTTCTCCGCCACCATCGTCGCCGGCCGGGTCGAGCGCGTCCTCAACGACGCGCTGCGGCATCGCCCGTAAACCACGAGTCGGAAAACAGGCGTCAGCATTCCGATCTGTCCCCTGCCCCTTCGCCGTTCACCTCGAGGAGGCGGACGCGGAGTTGCTCGACTCCCGCGTTTCCTCGATCGAGCGAATCCGGAGCAATCACCTCGCACCGCATCTGCACGCGGGAAAACGGCTTCGGAAGATAAAACGCGTCCCAGGAAGGCAGCCGCCACGCCGACGGAAATCGAAAACCGAGCAGCACCAGCGGCACGCCCGCCCGGCGGGCCGCGAGCAAGGCGCCGGCTCGCATCGAATAGATCGGGCCGCGCGGACCGTCCGGCGTCACCGCGACATCGTTCCCGGCCCGGCTTTGGGCGATCAGCTCGCGCAGCGCTTCGCGGCCGAGGCGGCTCGTGGAGCCCCGCACGGCGCGGATGTCGATGAATCGGAAGTAGGCGGCAAGCGCCGCGCCGTCGCGACTGGCGCTGACCAGAGCGCAAACCCCGCGCCGATGCCGGAGTTTCCGCCTCACATACGGAGCGACAAAGAGACGATTATGCCAGACCAGCAAGACCGAGGGGGCATCGTGCGCCCCGGCTTCGATCGCCGCCGGAGAAGCCTCGAAGCGAAGCGTGCGGCACCAGAGCCGGATGACGACCGAGAGCAACCACACCACGAACACACGGGCCGGCGAGGCCTCGCGCGCACCCTCGCGCCCGGGATCGATCTTATCGGCAGTTTCCACCGGCAAATGGTATCGCGCAGGCCGAAGCCAGACGCCAAGTCGAAACGGGCGCAGTTGAAAGCGGGGCCGGAAGCGCAGCGACAAGCGGGAGGGGGTTGAGCGCGAGAAGAGCGGCCTTTGGAGCGCGGCGCGCGAGCGGAACGGCGTGGCCTCCCGCCGCGTTCGATCACCTCGATTCCCATGCCTTATATCATCGCGCGCGTGGGCCGGCCCTTCGACTTGCTCAACCCGATCCCCGGCACGCCCGCCATCGGCGGAGTCTTCCTGCTGGCCGCAAGCGGCACAACGCGGAACCCCCCCGACGGCTGGAGTCGCATAAGAAACGATTATTGCATGAAATGCACTAGATTGTTTTTCTTGCAATACTCTGCCGGCTTGTTCCTTCTGTCGTCCGAATGTCTCCGGCGACTCGGAGAATACCCCGAACCCCATCCCCTCGATCCTTATGAAACTACGGAGCACTCTTGTAGTGTCGTTGGCCGCGATGATGCCCATCGCGTTTCTGCAGCTAAGCAGCGCACAAGCCACGCGGAGCCCCGCGTCCGCGCCTCCCGACGCGGAAGACGCCGTCGAGCTTTCGCCCTTTGTGGTGGAGGCGGGCGAGGATGCCGACAGCTACGCCGCCAGATCGACCCTGGCCGGGTCGCGCATCCGCACCGACCTGAAGGACGTCGGCTCCTCCATCTCGGTCCTCACGGAGAAGTTCCTCGAGGACACCAATTCGACCAGTTCGGAGAGTCTGCTGGTATATACCACCAACAGCGAAGTGGCCGGCCAGGGCGGCAACTTCCTGGGAGTGGGAGACGGCACCTATCTGAATCAAACCATCAACGACAAGCCGTTCTTCACCACGCGAATCAGGGGAACGACTGACGCCGACAATACCCGCGATTTCTACCTCACCGATATTCCCTGGGATTCCTACAATGTCGGCCGCATCGACATGCAGCGCGGGCCGAACGCCATTCTCTTCGGCATCGGCAGTCCCGCGGGCATTATCAACAGCAGCGTGAACACCGCCGTCTTCGATCGCTCCTACAGGATCGGCAATCAGTTTGGCAGCTACGGGTCCACGCGCTGGACGCTCGACTTGAATCACGAGTTGATCGACAACGAACTCGCCGTGCGCGTCTCGGCGCTCTCGGACAACAAGAAATATCGCCAGGATCCGACGTTTCGGGACGACGAGCGAATCTTCGGCGCGGTGCGCTGGGATCCATCGTTTCTGAACAAGGGGTCCGCCCGCACGTCGATCCGCGTAAACTATGAGAATGGAAAGATCGACTCGAACCTGCCGCGCATGACACCCCCGAATGACGCCTTCACGCCATGGTTCGACGCCCTGAACAAACGCATCATCAATCCGCTGACATATACACTCGAGGATCGAACCCCTGATCCTTACGTGAAAGCGCCGGCCAACATGGGCGCGCAGGGAGCTGTCATGGGCTTCACCCCGGGCGGCGCTGTCGATGTCGTCTACTGGCCGGCGGGCGGCGGCGGTTTCAACTATCTGCCCGGCGGGCCGACGACTTACGACAAGACGGCCGAGACCCTGGGCGAGGCGGGTGGATTCCCGTATGTCGCCATCGGGCCCTACAAGGCCAGATCGCTCACCGACGCCTCGATCTTCGATTTTTATAACAACCTGATCGAGGGGCCGAACAAGTTCGAGTTCAATGATTTTGAGGCGATGAACATTTCGCTCTCCCAAACCTTTTGGAACGACAAGGCCGGATTCGAACTGGCCTGGGACAGGCAGGAGGCCGAGTGGGGCTATCGGGCATTCTTCAATGCCTCGTCCGCCTCCATCACCGTGGATATGCACTCGCATCTGCCCTATGGAGCCGCGAACCCCAACGTGGGCCGTCCACTCATCATTGGTTCCGGCATGCAAAGCGGCGGAAGCTGGCAGAACCGCGAGCGCGAGGTCGGTCGTTTCACCGCCTTCGCGGAGTTGGATTTCAGAAACATTGCCGGCCAGGATTCGTGGCTCGGCCGGATCTTTGGACGAAACATGATATCAGGCCTGGCCGTCACGCAGAAGAACTCGGACCTGCGGGCAAACTACCAGGGCTTTTACCCGGACGAAACCTTCGTCCAGTCGGGCGGCGGCGTGGGCAGTCGCACGCTTTTCCTCTACGGCTACCTCGGAAACTCCCTGGTCGGAGCCAACTCTCCAACCTCGCCCTCCGGAATCGGGCTGCAGGGCATCAAGGGCGCCATCATTCCGCAAAACGATGTCGTCCGGGTGTATAACAATACGACCATGATGCAGGAAACGGTCCGGCTTGGGGTCGTGAACAACGACCTCGCGGACAACTGGAGCAAGAGCTATTCCGGCGGATTCAAGACCATCGAGGAGGTCGACTCGACCGCCCTGGTCTGGCAGGGATACTGGTTCGGCGGCACAGTCGTGCCGATGTTCGGCATTCGCAACGACAAGCAGGAGTCCCGCAGCGCCGGGAACCCGTTTGTCGTGGGGACCATCGGGGAGGTGAACATCTGGGATCCACGGTGGATCGTGCCGAAAACGGAGGCGGATTTCCCGACGACGGGTGCGGGCGCCTCGATTCGGGGAGCCGATACACGCTCGAACACGTTCAGCCTCGTCACGCATCTTCCGGAAAAGCTGCGGGATCGTCTGCCCGGCCGCCTCAATGTGTCGCTGATTTACAATCAATCGGAAAACGTAAAGCCGGAGGCGGGCCGGCGCGACGTGCGGGGCAACCAGATCTCGGATCCATTTGGCGAGACCAAGGAGTATGGCGTGGCGATCACCGGCTTTAACGACAAGGTGACGCTCAAGGTCGTTCACTATGACACAAAGGTGGCGAACGCGACGATCGGAAGCCAGATAGGCGCCAACCAGTATCTGATCGGCGGCGCGGAAGGATGGGGTCAGCAGCGGGCCTATGCCTGGCGCGATCATCCGGGCGGCGGCATGCTGCCCCCGACGGGAACGCCCGGCCCGTTCATTCCCGATCCCAGCAATCCGCCCGCCGCGAGTCCCGGCAATCTCTGGCCCGCCGCGGACACGGTCTATGGCTACAACTCCGACGGCAAGGCCGTGATGTGGATGCCCGACGGACCGTTGAAGGGAAGCATACAGACCGGCTTCCAATATACGCAGGCCGAGCTGGACGCCACATGGGAAAAGCAGAACGCGGCCATCAACGATTGGTTTCTGCCCGAGAATCAGGTTCCGGACGACTTCATCACGATGTGGAGCCTGACTGGCTATCGGCAGGAGCCCACGGAAAACCCGGGATCCGGGATTCCGGGATTCAAAGGCCTGCCTCCGGGCATCGCCGTAACCGGCGACACCGCGTCCAAGGGATACGAGATCGAGCTCATCGCCAACCCGATCAAGGGCCTCAACGTGATGGTCAATGCGTCGAAAACGAGCGCCACGCGGACGAATCTCGCCCAGAGTTATGTCGACTGGATCGAGTGGCGCTGGGACGTCTTCCAGGGGCCCGCCGGTGATATACGCATGTGGGGCGGCTTCGGAGGCCGCAATCAGGATGATCGGGCCAGCCCGATCAACGGAGGCATCGAGCGGCCCGGCCCCAACGGCACGACGATCGGCGGCCATGGCGGCGACGGCGAAACTGTTCGCGGCAAGTATGAGCGCGAGATCATGGCCCCCTATCGCACCTTC
This sequence comes from uncultured Opitutaceae bacterium, assembly GCA_964517665.1. Lineage (GTDB taxonomy): Bacteria > Verrucomicrobiota > Verrucomicrobiia > Opitutales > Opitutaceae > Congregicoccus. Next base: position 53,631 of record CAZFCY010000008.1, read on the forward strand.
CGCGCGCTGGAAGGCGCGGATGTGCCGGAACTCAGGCCGTGGACCTTCAATGTTATTGCAAACTATGCCTTTCAGGAAGGGCCGATGCACGGTTTCAATATCGGTGGCAGTTATCGCTGGCAGGATCGAAGCATCGTCGGCTTTCCCGTCATCGCGGGCGATTCCGGCGGTCTCCGTTACGACGTCCAGAACCCCTACAAGGGATCGACTCAAGGCACAGCCGACCTGTGGATCGGCTATCGTCGGATGTTGACCGAAAAGCTCGCGTGGAAATCGCAGCTCAACGTTCGCAATGTGTTCGCGAACGACCATCTGGCGCGCGTCACGGTGCAGCCCGATGGCTCTCCTGGCGGCTATCGCATTCCCGAGCCGCGCACATGGGTGATCACAAACACGCTTGAATTCTGACCGGTGGAAGCCCACCGGGCAAATAACATGACCTGATCCGATGCTGCCGGAAGGCCGGAACAAAACATCCGGCCTTCCGGAATCGGTTCGAACGGCGGCGACTATATCGATATGACCATGCTTTCTTCTGGAATCCGGCGGACCTGGTGGAGCGCTCTGGGATGCGGCGTCTGCGCGCTCGCGCTGCACGGCGCGCAAGACCCGGGCGGGCCCGTGTTTACAGCGGTCGATATTCGGGGCGAGTGCCGCGGGGGAGCGCCCAAGTATCCCGGCCAGACCAGCCAGCGGGAGGGGCGTGTCGAGATGTCCGCGCATGGCAGTGAATTCGGCCACCATTGCGGGGAGGATCAGGGTCACTTCGCCTTCGTGGAAGCGCGGGGGGACTTTGATGTATCGGTTCAGGTGGCGGCGCTGTCGAATGGCGGCGCGCAGCGCTACGATGGCCGGCGCACACCCGCGAAAGGCGGGATCATGGCGCGCGAAGGGACGGACCCGGGCGACCGGTATGTCGCCATCTGGGCCGTGTCCAACGACGCTCTTGATCATTATCCGGATGGATATCATTTCGACGCCCGCCTGGATCCGGGCGCATGGCTGGGCTCGAAGCCCGAAGGCCGCTTTGCCTATGGATGGCTGAACCGCAGGCGGCATGGACACTTGTTCTTCCGCAACTATCCCGAGGTATGGCTCCGCTTGAAGCGAGCGGGAAACGAGTTCTCGTCATTCATCAGCATGGATGGAAAATCCTGGATCGAAACGAGCATTCCCAGCTTTGAGGTCGCGATGCCGGAAACGGTGGTGCTGGGCCTTGGGCTGAGTTCGTCCCCGGAGGGCGATCGCAACGCGCTGTCGCACGCGGTATTTCAGAATGCGAAGGGCTTCGAGGGAGAGCCTTAACCGCGGAGATAAACGCGATGACATCCTTCCCGCACCGACCTCTGGAGTGCGGCGACGGGACAGTGCCTGATGCGGAACCAGGCCGCGCGGTCAGGACGCTCGCGTCCACCTTTTGGCGATGTGGCGCGGCGCGTTTTATCAGGGCTCGATCACGGTCCAGCGGTAGGAGGATCCTTCCTTGCGACCGGGGCGCGCGCCGGGGGAATCGGCGGAGGCGAGTTCGCCGCCGTTTGGTTCCGAGTGAATATACCGGCGCGTGACCAGCGACAACAGCATCACTTCATCGCGCAGCATGTCCTGCCATTGAAAACTCGAGGAGATTTCGTCCGGCGATTCCAACAGCCGCACGTCGCCGAGTCCGCCGGTTCCCGTGACGGCCACGATGCCGCTGCCATCCTCGGCCCGCAGCGCGACGCGCCCGAGCCCGCGGTCGAGCACGCGAAAGCGCGCGGCCGGTGTTTCCGCCAGCGACGCGTCGGCCGGCATCGGCCGCAAAACGCCGTTCCATGCGACCAGCCGCGTATCGTCGGCCAGGCTGGTGAGCGTGATCGCCTTCCCGAGGGGAATCCGCGGCGCGGCTCCATTGGCCTGCGGCTCGTCCACCACGAATCGATCGAAATCCGCGTGGCCGCCGAAGATCCCCCGCGTGTTATAGGCAAACAGCACGTAGCGCGCGCCCTGGAAGGTTTTCAATTGAAAGACCATCGTGAACTCCCGGCCGAGCGGCGTGAAATTTGACCCGTCGAGGCTGTAGCTGAACACCGCCTTCTCCGTCTCGAAGTCGCAGGCGGCGCGCAACCACACGCGCTTTGTCATTTCGGGCAACCGCGCCGTCGCCGTCTCGCCGCTCAGTTGATCGAACTGCGTGAGCGCCACGCCGTCGTCGCCGCGCGCAACGCCGATCCACGCGTACGGCAGGCTCAACAGCGCCAGCCCCGCGACATCGCCGGGCTGCAGTCCGCTGAGATCGAGTTCCGTGGTCGGGATCGATTCGGGGCCGATGGAACGCTGCGTGAGCGTGTTGCGGGCCGTCCAGAAATCCTTCGCCGGAAGCGTCCGCAACCGCAGGAAGCCGGGCCGCGCCTCGAGCGACCATTTCGAATCGTCGGGCACGTGGCTCCACTGCCAGACATTGGCCAGCGCCGGGCCGGAGAAATCGTCATCGCGTCGATAGGGCGCGGAGGGCGGCGACGGATGCGCGGTCTTCGGCTTCACCCATGTGCGCGGCGTGCGCAGGAGATTGCCCGGAAGTCCGAAGCAGGGCCAGCCGTCCTTCCACGTGACCGGCGAGAGGCACGTGAGCCGGCCGACGGAGTTGTGATCCATCATCGAGAACCCCCACCATTCGCCCGCCGGTGTCTGCACGATGCCGCCCTGGTGCATGGGGATCGCGCCCATCTGATCCGGCCGCGGAGGCTGCAGCTCCAGCTCGGGTCCGCCCCGCCCCATGCCCTTTAAACGCCAGCCGCTGCCCACGCCGAACGTTTCCCCGGCGCTGATCGTCGCCACTTCGTAGGGGCCTTCGGGCCGGTCGGCGCGCGCGCACACCATATAGCCCACCGGATCGTAGTTTGCGCTGATGATATAGTATCGCCCGTCGAACTTGTAGAAATGCGCGCCCTCGCCCATGCCGCTGCCGCGCGGAATCAGCACGCGTGTCGTTTCGGGAATGATGTCGCTGAGGTCGGGCTTCATCTCGGCGAACTTTATTTCGTTGTAGTCCCACACGACATAAACCCTGCCGTCGTCGTCGAAGAGCACGGAAAGATCGTGCAGCGAGCTGCCGAGTTCGGCGCGCGTCCACGGGCCGGCGGGATCGCTCGCATGGAAGCGCTGCGTCTTGCGGCCGTTCACGTTCGTGAAGATGTGGAACGTGCCGTCCTGCGGCCGATACCGGAAGCTCGGCGCCCAGATGCCCTGTCCGTAAATCTCC
>CAZFCY010000009.1:0-16922 GCA_964517665.1 uncultured Opitutaceae bacterium
CGGCCGGTGGCATACTCTCGGGCGCAACCAAGCCCCATCACTTTCAACTGCATCCGGGCAAAGGGAGGGATCCGCAAATTTTGTTTACACCCGGCGCGGGCAGGGCAGAAATTCACCCGCTCTATGGCTGCCCCCTCATATGTGCTGCGTTTCCTCACGCCGGTCGCATTCCTCGCGCTTTTGGGCGCGCCCCTGTGCGCGCAGCCGCAGGGCGCGACGCCGGGGGTGGAGGTGCGTTCGGTGAAGTTTTCCACCCTCCGGCCCGCCGGGGGCGGCGATTCCTGGCTCGAGGCCACGGTGGAACTCACCGTCCGCGCGGCTTCCGCCGGCGGCGTCTATGCGCGCTTCATCGACCGGCCGCAGGTCACGCTTTCGATCGCGATCCGCAAGCGCGACGAGGGTTACGCGTTCTTTCGCGCCAGCACCGAGCTGGTCTCCCTCGAGAGCGGGCGCGCCGCGGTGCGTTTTTATCTTCCGCCGGAGGTTCTCGAGCGCGAGCAGATGAACACCGATCCCTACGCCTACGCCGTCGATGTCTCGGCGCGGGGCCGCGGCGTCGCGACGGCGGTGGCCTCGGTGCTGCGTTCGCCCGAGGCGTTGCAGAGCTTCAAGGACCGGGCCGCGCAAGGCGCCCCGGCAAACGACGGCATCCTGGTTCCGCAACACGAGTCTCCGTTTGCGACGGAATATGCCGGAGACACCCCGACCCCCGTGCGAAGGTCCCGTTGAAAACGGGAAACTTCACCTGCCTGCCTCAAGTGCGCTGAACCCGGGCGTCGCTCCGTAGATTCCGCCTCATGAGATTCCCTCCCGTCCTTGCGATCGATTGCGGCGCCAGTCGTGTCTGCGCTTCCGTCTTCACCGCGACCAACGAGGGGATTCCCGTGCTCGAGCGCATCTTCATCGAGCCGCTCGAGTACGACACGGCCGATGATCTCCAGTGGGTCAGGGTCGTCGGCAACGCCATCCGCCGCATCGGCACGCGGGAGAGGCTGCGCCGCAACCGCGTCTCGCTCATCGTTCCGGGCCACCTGACGCTGACGAAATACATCAAGGTCCCGCACGTGGACGACGCGAAGCGGGCGCGCATCATCCAGTTCGAGGCGAAGCAGAACATTCCCTACGCGCTCGAGGAGGTCGTCTGGGATTATCAGGTCGTGCACGACGACGGGATCGATTTCGAGGTCGCCCTCTGCGCGATCAAGCTCGAGTTGATCCGCGCCCTCCTCGCCGAGTGCCGCCAGGCCGGATTCGAGCCCGAGGTGATCGAGCCTTCGTGCATGGCGCAGGTGAACGCCTTTCGCTTCTGCCTGCCCGAGGCGCGCCAGAGCACGCTCTTGATCAACATCGGCTCGCGCTCGAGCAACCTCGTGTTTCTCCGCGAGGACCGCTATTTCATCCGCAACGTCACCCTCGCCGGCACGTCGCTCAGCCAGGCCATGGCCGACGAACTCGGCGTGGGCGGCTCCGACGCCGATCGCGCCAAGCTCGAGATCGTGCGCGGGATCGGCCGCTCCGCCCTCCCGGAGGAACAGGTCCGGGCCTTCGAAAACGCGCGCTCGACGTTCGTCTCCCGGCTCTCGCTCGAGGTCACGCGCTCGATCGCCAACTACCGCCGCCAGACCGGCGCGGACACGCCCGTGCGCGTGTTGCTCACCGGCGCGGGCGCGGGCGTGCCCGAGCTGGCGCCGATGCTGGCCGAGCGGTTGAAGATCGGCGTGGAGATGTACGATCCGCTCCGCGGCGTGTCCTTCGGCTCCGGCGCGGTCGAGGGCGAGATCGTGGCGCAAGCGCACCTGCTCGGCGAGACGATCGGCGCCGCCCTCCGGCTTTGCGATCACGGGCTCGCGCGTTTCGACCTGCTGCCCGAAACCGTGCGCCAGGCGCGGGCGTTTCGCCATCAACAACCCTACTATATCGCCGCCGCCGCGCTCGTGGTCGGCGCGCTCGCCATCCCGGTGCTGGTCAACACCGCCGTGCTCGGCAGCTATCGCGAAAAACTGGCCGCGCTCGACGCCCAGGCGCTTCCCCTGCGGCGCCACAGCGTCGAGATCGGCGGAACCCGCGAGCGGATCGAGCGCATCCGCAACCAGATCGACGGCATCAAGGGCCTGGTCGAGACGAAGTCGAACTGGATCCTGTTCTTCACCGACCTCCAGTCGCGCCTGATGCGCGTGGAGGATGTGTGGCTGGAGAAACTGCAGGTTCTGCGGCCGCAGGGGCCTGGAGCGCAGACGAGCGCGCTCGCCGGCAGCCTCTTCGCCGGGCTCGCCGCCCAGAACGCGAGGGACGCCGCCGCCGCCACGCCGTTGCGCCTCACGCTCTCCGGCCGGCTGCTCGACAAGAACAATCCGCTCTCGCGGGTCAGCCAGGAGTCGCAAAACCGCGTCACGACGCTGCTGACCAGCTTCGTCGAATCACAGTTCATCGTCCGCCTCGAGAACGAGCGTTTCGACAACTCCCAACCCGGGATCCTCAAGTTCGAGTTCGTCCTCGTGGTCGATTCCGAGCGCCCCCTGTGAGCCCCGCCGCGTGAAACTCCTGCGCTCACATCCCTTTTTCTCCGCCGTGATGATCCTCGCGCTCGTCATCATCGGCGCGGAGGTCTGGATGATGCTCTCCGGGCGCGAACAGGAGAAGGACCTGGAGGGCCAGCTTCAGTTTCGCCTCGCCGAGATCGAGCGCATGCAGCGCCAGAAGCCGGCGCCCAACCAGGACAACCTCCAGGCGGCGCGCGACGACTTCGCCCAGAACGCCGTCGTGCTCGCGAGCATGTTGCGCTCGCTCAATGTCACCGGGGCGGACGACCTCGAGTATTTCCAGGGCGAGCCCGCGAAGAGCACGGACGCGTATTTCGACATCGCGCAGTTTGTCGATCGCATGCAACAGGCCGCGACCGACGCGGGCGTCTCGCTCAAGCCGGACGAGCGCTTCGGTTTTTCCGCTTACGCGAATGTCGGCCCGGAAACCGATCTCATCCGCCCGATTTACCGGCAGCGCCGCATCGTCGAGTATTTGCTTCGCGCGCTTTTCTCGGCGAGGCCGCGCGCGCTCGTTTCCGTCCAGCGCGAGCGGCCGGTTCCCGTGGCGCCGGCCGGATCCGCGCCGGAGCAGGCGCGCAACGCCGCCCGGCCGTCCGCGCCCGCCGCGGCTGCCGGGAGCGCGCCGACGCCCGCGAGCGGCGGGGATCTCTTCGTCATCGACCCGCAGGTGAGCGCGCGCACGCCGGAGTATGTCGATACGATGCCGTTTCGCATCACGTTCTCCGGGCAGACGGCGGCCCTGCGGGGTTTCATGAACGCGCTCGCCGCGCCCGAGATTCCGCTCGTGGTTCGCTCCGTCGAAGTCGAGCCGGGCTCGGCCGAAAGCGCGACCGCGTCATCCGCGGGGAGCGCGCGCGGCGGCCCGCCCGCGTCGCTCTTCGGCCGCCCCGCCACGGCTCCGCCGTCCGGAAGCGCGCAGGCGTCGGTCCCCATCGTGTCGGAAAACGATTCGCGCTTCACCGTCACAGTGGAGCTGTTCGAAGTGAAGATCCGCGCGCCGGATCTTTCCGGGGAGGGCAACCGCGAATGAACACGAATGGGCTACCCGTGGCAGGAGCGGCTTCAGCCGCGATGCGTGGCTGCCTCAGAGCGACCATCGCGGCTGAAGCCGCTCCTGCCGGGAAGCTGTAGCATCATGCGACGCCTCCTCCGACATCTCGACAAGATCCTGCTCGCGCTCGGGCTGCTCGCGCTTTTCGGATCGGCGGCGATCGCGTTTTTCCGATTCCAGCGGCTCGACGAAATCGCGGCGAAGAATCCTCCGATGGACATCGTGCCGGCGGCATACGAGCCGCGGACGTCGCGCGTGCCGGTGATCGACACGGTGTTCTGGCCCGACGCGGCGCCGCAGTCGCGCGGCCCCGAGTGGGTCTACGACGTCTTCACGCCGCCGGTCATTTACTACAACCGCCAGACCGGCCAGTTCACCGTCACTCCGCCCGAGCGCAACGCGCCCGTCGTCGCGCGCCAGGAGGGCGGCTTCGCGATCGAACTCGTCGCCGTCCGCCAGGAGCCCTACCGCATCCAGCTCGTCGGCTATGTCGGCGCCGACGGGGCCGGCGGCACGCCGCTCGCCGCGCTCGAGAATGTCGAGACCGGCGACTCGCTCGTCGGCCGCGCCGGAAAGGTTTTCGAGAGCGGGCAGTTCACGCTCCAGTCCTTCGACATCCGGCGGGTCACGACGAACACCGACGACAGCATGCCCGTGATCGAGAACATCGGCTTTGCCGTGGTCCTCGACAATCGCACCGGCCGTGAGGAAACGCTCACCACCCGCGAGCGCAGGATGCTGCCGCGGCTCCAGGCCGTGCTTCGCCTGCTCACCGATCCGCCGGCGCAACGCGTGGTGCGCGAAGGCGAAACGATCACGGTCGAGGGCTCCGATTATCTCGTCACGCAACTCTCGCTCAACCCCGCGCAGGCGGTCGTCTCGCGCCGCGCGCCGGACGCGATCGGCACGTCGGACACCCGCGCGCTTGCTCCCGTTTCCGGTTCCGCCGCGGCCCCTTTCGGCCGGGATTCTCGTCCTTCGGACATCTTCTCCTTTCCAAGTCGCTGACCAACCGCTATCTCCGCTCTGGCTTTTTCTGACCCTTGAACATGCACTCGAAAGTAGCAGCCGACGTCAGGAGGCTGGCTGTCCGGCGAACCGATCGCGACAGCCTCCTGACCCCGGCTGCCACAAGCATGCGCGCTTTTCGACTGCGTGTTCATGGCTGACAGTCACCAAACCCCGATTCGCCCGCTCCTCTCATTGATCATGAAAATGCGCCCTCTGCCCTGTTCCCTCCTGCTGGCAATTGCCGGACTCTTCGCCTGGCAGCCCTCGTTCACCGGCGGCAATCTTCACGCTCAAGGTGACGCCGCCTCGATCGCCAGCGAGGAAACGGAGCGCATCAACGAAAGCCTCTCCCGCGCCCGCGAGGTTCAGCGGCTCGCGCGGGCCCAGGCCGGCCGCGGAGAGAACGCCGCCGCGATGGCGAGCTACGATTACGCGCTGAGCATCGTCCGGCCCAACGCGCTGACGAACGATTTGATCGCCGAGCTGAGGAGCGAGCAGTCCGCGCTCGCCACCTCCTCCTCCCGCGCCCCGCTCAGCACGGCCGCCTACGCCGCCGACCAGACGGTGATCGAAAATCTCCTCGCCCGCGCCCGCGGCCAGTTTCTCGCCGGCGATATCAACGGAGCCGAGATCACGTTCAAGGATGTCGAGACGCGCGATCCCTCGAACACCGAGGCCAAGGAATTCCTCCGCCGCATCGCCGAGAACCGCCGCGGCGCGGGCTGGCTCGACCGCGAGAAGACGCGCGAGCAGATGCTCGAGGAGGTTTCCCGAAGCTGGCAGCGCCCCGGCGTCTATCAGGAGCGCCAGGCCGAGGCCGAGGCCCCGACCGGTCCCGTGCCGCTGGTCGAGAAGCTCAACCGCATCACGATCCCATCCGTCAACTTCACCGGCGTGGAACTCAGCCGCGTGATCAGCACGCTCAGCAGCATCTCCGAGGAGTTCGACGACACCGGCATCACCCCGAAGGGCGTGAACATCGTGCTCATCGATCCGCAGCGCCAGAATCCCGCTGTCAACATCACGCTGCGCAACCTCACGCTCCGCCGCGTGCTCGACTTCATCACCGACTCCGTCGGCTTTCAGTACGAGGTGCAGCTCGACGCCGTGGTCGTCCGCCCCGGCGGCGAGATCAGCAATCTCGAGACGGAGTTTTTCCCCATCTCGCGCGCGACCGTCATCCGCATGGTCGGCGCCTCCGGCCGGGCCGTGTCGGCTTCCTCCGGTTCGAGCAACGATCCCTTCGCGCCGTCCTCCGGCACGTCTTCGTCCGGCGCCAACCCGGGCGAGTCGAACGCCATCCAGGGCTTTCTCCAGCAGGCCGGCGTGAACTTCGACGCGACGCCCGGAGCCAGCCTCGTCTACGACGGCTCGGCCATGATCGTGACGCAGACTTCGCGCAACATCACGCGCATCCGCAACATCCTCAATCGCTATAACGACATCCGCCAGGTGGAGATCGAAGCGAAGTTCATGGACGTGGCCGAAGGCGTGATGGACGAGCTGGGCGTGGACTGGTTCGCGCAGCAACAGGGGAGCAGGGAGTTTTATCGCACGGACAACCGGTCGCTGGATCAGGCGTTCTCTTCGTCCACCAACAATTCGAATCTCACGATCACTCAGGATAGTCTGAGTTTGCCGCCCATTCCCGTCCAGCCGCCGACTTTTCCCGGCGGGCTGGATCTCGGTCGCAACTCGAGTCCCTTGGGGCTCGTTGTCGGGACGATTCAGGACTTCAATATCGACGCCACCATTCGCGCGCTCGCGCGCAAGACCGGCACCGACCCCCTAAGCGCGCCGAAGGTCACGGTGCTTTCCGGCATTCCCGCCAATATCACGGTCGCGCAGGAATTCCGATATCCAGAATCCTATGGCGACATCGAATCGCAGGTCGGCCAGTCAAGTAGCAGCTTCGGCGGCGGCTCCGCCGGTGTGACCATCACCGCGGGCACGCCGCAGGATTTTCAGACACGCAATGTCGGCGTCGAGCTCTCGGTCACGCCCACGGTCGAGGACGACGACTACAGCATCACCCTCGACCTCAATCCGAAGGTCACGGAGTTCGACGGCTTCGTCGAATACGGCGGCACGAGCGTGGCCATCTCCGGCGGCGCGACGGTCACCGTTCCTTCCGGTTTCTTTCAGCCGATCTTCTCGGTGCGCGAGATCCAGACGAAGGTCGCGATCTGGGATGGCGCCACGGTCGTCATGGGTGGGTTGACCCGCGAGGAGATCAAGCGCGTCAACGATCGCGTGCCGCTCCTCGGCGATGTGCCGTTGCTCGGCCGCCTCTTCCGCTCGGAAGGCGAGAGCACGCAGAAGCGCAACCTCCTCATCTTCGTCACCGCCAATCTCGTCAGCCCCGGCGGCTCGCTCAAGAAACAGAACGTGCGCGGCGTGACGCCCAACTCGCTTTTCCAGAACCCGACGATCGTCACGCCGGGTGGCTCGGTCGATCGCGCCGGACGAAAGTAGTCGGCATCCTCTTTCTCTTCACGACTGTTCCAGAAACCACCGAAGCCGGCTCCTCACGGGGCCGGCTTCTGTTTGTTTGGAAAGAGGGGTTGCGCAAGAGGCAACCAAGAGAGCGAAGGCGTTGTCTGTGAAACGTCGGACCTTGAAGTGATCGGCGGCCGTCGGAATGCGTCGCCAAACTTTTGGCTCAGAGCACTTGGTTGGAACACACCCGCGTGGCGCGCTGACCTCTCAGCAACTCACGTTCTTTCCCTCGCTGCCGAAGATCGCGAGCCGCTGTTCCGGCGGAGCCTTCATCGCGTCGCGCGGGGCGTAGTGGAATTGCAGGGCGCGCCGGCGGCGCTCGGAGTTGTTCGCCGGTGTTCCGTGCGGAAGCAGCGCGTCGAAAAGGAGCAGGCCGCCCGGCTCGAGCGGCGCGGCGGTGGAGCGCTGGCCCATCATTTCCGTGTCGCAGATCTGCCAGTCGCGGCGCTTGAAATGCAGGATCGGCCCGTCGCGATGGCGTCCGGGCAGGAACTGCATGCAACCGTTTTCGACCGTCGCGGCATCGAGCGCGATCCAGACGCCGACGATCGGCGTTCCCAGCGGGAAATCGAAATAGGCCGCGTCCTGATGCCACGGTTTCTCGCGGCCGAGCCGCGGCGGTTTCACCAGCGCCATGTCCTGGAAAAGCGCGGGCTCGCGGTCGTCGCAGAGCCGGCGGATGATCGAAAGCAGTTTTGCGTGCTGCGCCATCGCGTGCAGGCGCGCGTCGTAGCGGACGAAACTCGCGATCTTGCGCACGGCGTCCTGGCGTTGCTCGACCGTAAGTGTCGGCAGGATGTCCTTCGCCGCGGCCTCGAACCAGATGTCCTTGAAATCCGGCCGCCCGCCCATGATCAGGCTCAACAGGCCGGCGATGCCATCGGCGATCTCCGCGGGCGTGAAGGCGCGGCGCACGACGAGGTAGCCGTTCTTCTTGTAGAACTCGATTTCGTCCGGGCCGATGTCGTCCAGCGTCTCGACGCCGAACGCGTCTCCCATCGGTGAATACAGCGCGGGATCGTGCGCGGGCGCGCCTTCGTCGATGTGCCCGGCCGGCAGCCCGGCCGATCCTGCCGAGGCATTCGTGGCGGGCGAAATGGCAATGGATTCGTTCATGGGGGGAAAGGGGATTGATGGCTGGAAAGGATGCCACAACGCGCTCGATTTGAAATGGAGTCTTTCCCGGATTGTTTGCACTTTCCTTCGCCATGAGGAGCGAAGCGGCGATTCCTGAACTGCCTTTTGCAACGGCGCGGCTTGCCGGCCGCCCCCAGCATCATCTGTGCGGTCCGGGTTGGAGTTGCGACCTCAGGCTGTCGGATTTCGACTGCTGGATCGCGATGCGCGGGCGCGGCCGGCTTCAGATCGGGAGAAAAACGCATGCGATCGATCCGCCGCAGATCTTTGTGTTTTCTCCCGGCGATCGGGTGCTGGGCGCGCACGATCCCCTCGACCCGCTGGAGGTTTACGCTTTTCACTTCACGGTCAGTCCGGATGGACCCCGGGCCGCCCGCGGGCTCGCGCGGCTGCAGGCGAGGCGGCTGCACGATGCCGGTTTTGTCACGGACTTGATGGATCGCTGGATCGACTGGCGGGATTCAGCCGGAGGCATGAACGACCAGACGGATTCGTGGTGGGCGGGGCTCCTCCTCGGGCACCTCTGGAGGGGCGCTCACCTCGGCGCCGCCCATGTCGCGGAGGATGGCCTGGCGCGGCTCGTGCGCGACATCCGCAAACGCCCGCAGCATCCCTGGACGCTCGACGAGATGTGCGCCGCGGCCTCGGTCTCGGCGACCGTGCTCAACGAGCGTTTCCGCCGCGTCACCGGGCTGCCGCCGATGAAGTTCGTCATCCGCCAGCGCGTGCAACGCGCGTGCACCCTTCTCGAGGAGAGCCGCATGACGATCGAGCAGATCGCCGAGGCGGCCGGCTATCGCGACGTCTTTTTCTTCAGCCGCCAGTTCCGCCAGCTTCAGGGCGCGCCGCCCGGCGCGTATCGAAAAAGTCGATACACGGCGGATGCCGGAAGTCGGGAGACAGGAATCAGGAGCCGGCCGGAGGCGCGCTGACTCCCGTGCCGGGCTCCATGCACGAGAACGACGTTCATCAGCGCGCCCCGAGGGAAAGGGAAGCCGGAATTCTGTAACGTACGTTACAGAATCGTGGCTTTTGCTTGTTCCGGCGGCGGAGCGGGAGCCGGGATCTCGAGGGTGAGGGAGTAGTCCCGGTAGCCGACGCTGCGCCAAAAGGCCACAGCCGCGGTGTTGGAGACGAGCGCTTCAACCGTGAGGCGGATGCCGCCCGGCCAGATCTTCTCACGAAGGTGGCGAAGCGCGGCGCGACCGACGCCGGACCGGCGTCGGTCGTGGCAGACGAAGAATTGCCGCAGATGCGCGGCTTCTGCTTCGTTGCGGAAAAGCGCATAGGCGACCGGAACGCCCTCGCGATCCGAGAAGAGCACGGCCTCGTAGTCGCCGCGGAGCCAGCCTCGCATGCGCGCGGCGAGTTCCTCCACCGTCATCGGATTGCGGTGGCCTTCGTCGCGAATGAGCTGGTGGTTCCATTCGGCGAGAAGCGGCAGGTCTGTATCCAGAATGTGGCGACACGAGAGGATCATCGGAATCGAAGCCTTGCGGGGGCCGGCTCCAAGGGGCGGAGGTTTCGCCGCGCGTGCGAAGCGCGTCCTGTTTTTCTACGTCTCCCGCAGGGCCGCGGCGATGGGGAGGCGGGCGGCGCGGATGGCGGGGAAGAGGCCGCCGATCAGGCCGATGATGGAGGCGAGGATGGTGGCGTTGACCAGAAGCTGGGGCGTGACCCGAAAGGCGAACGCGACCTGGCTGAAGGTCTGCCAGTTCACCGTCGCCGCGCCGTAGCCGTCGAAGGCGAGATACGCGCCAAGGCCGCCGATCGCGCCGCCGACGAGCGAGAGCACGAGGGATTCGAAGAGGACCGAAAGCACCACGGGGCCCGCGCCGAAGCCGAGCGCGCGCAGGGTGGCGATCTCGCGCACGCGCGCCGAGACGGAGCTGTACATCGTGTTGAGCGCGCCGAAGAGCGCCCCGAGCGCCATCATGACCGCGATGAAGACGCCGATCGTGCGGATGAAGCCCGTCATCATGGTCGATTGCTCGGCAAAGAATTCGGACTGCCGGACGACCTTCACGTTGAGCTGCGGGTTCGACGTGAGCGCGTCCTTGAATCCTTGAAACGCGTCCGGCGAAACGAGCCGGGCGGTGACGGACTGATACGAGTCGCCGCGCTGATACGCGGGCTGGAGCACGGCGACATCCGTCCAGACCTCGGACTCGGCCACCCCGCCGCCGGCGGAAAAGACGCCGACCACGGCCCACTCGTTCGTGCCGATGCGCAGGCTGCGGCCGACCTCGAGGCCGGCGAACTCGCGCGCGGCGCCGACGCCGACGATGACCTCGTTGCGCCCGGGCTCGAAACGCCGGCCCTCGACCATCTCGACATTGCCGCGCACGGCGAAAGCGGCGGGCTCGACCCCGCGCATCGGGACGTTCGCGTCGGTGCCGGTGGTCTTCTTCGGCAGGTTGATGATGACGAACAACTCGGCCGAGGCCAGCGCGGCTCCGTCGTGACGCGCGATGCCGGGCGCGTCGGCGACGAGGCGTGTTTCGCCGCGGCCGAGTCCGCTCGTCATCTCGGTGTCGGCGCCGCTGCGCAGGACGACGGCGACGTCATCGGAACCGGACGAAACCATGGCCTTGCGAAAACCTTCCGCGATGGAGAGCACGCCGACGAAGACGGCGACCACGCCCGCGATGCCGAAAGCGGCGGCGAGCGCGGAGCCCTTGCGCTCGGGAATCGTGCGCAGGCTGAACCACGAGACCGAGATGATTTGTGAGAACCAGTTGATGAGTCCAGGCATGTTCAGGAGACAGGTGTCAGGGGACGGGAGACAGTGGCCGGAAGGCAGGAACCCTTCCTCCCGTGGTCTCTCATTCTACATTCTGCATTCATCATTCTTAATTCCTTCTAAGCGCCACCGCGATGCGCAGCCGCATGGCCTGAATCGCGGGAAGGATACCGGCGACGAAGCCGAGCGCGACGATCAAGCCGGCGCCGATGAGGAAGTCGCGGGGCGGGACGAAGAAGACGGGAAACATCGTCGGCACAGGGCTGCCTCCCGCGGTGAAAAGCCAGGCGCCGCAGAGGCCGAGCACGCCGCCGAGCGCGGCGATGAGGAGCGATTCGCCGAGCACGACGAAGAGAACCAGCTCGTTGGTGAAACCCATGGCCTTGAGCACGCCGAGCTCTTCGGTGCGTTCGCGCACGGCCTGGCCCATGGTGTTGCCGGCCACGAGCAGGATGGTGAAGAAAACAGCCGTGAGGATCGCGGTGACGATCGCGCCGATGTCGCCGACCTGTTCGGCGAACGCCTGGGCGAAGGCGCCCTCGGGCTCCGCCTTCGTCTCGGCGGGCGAGTTGGCGAACTCTTCATCGATCGCCGCGGCGACGGCGGTGGCTTGCGAGGAGTCCTCCACGCGGACGGCGTACCAGCCCACGAGACCCTCGCCGTAGACGCGGCCTTCGTCGAAGTAATCGTAGCGGAAATACATGCCGGTCGTGTCGGCCTCTTTGCGCGTCGTCCCGTAGATCCCCACGATGTCGAATTCCCATGCGCTGCCGCTTTTGTTCGGCCAGATCGGGGAATCGATCGGGATACGATCGCCGATTTTCCAGCCGAAGCGCTCGGCCGTCGTGCGCCCGACGATCGCGCCGGTGCGGGTTTTTCGCCATGCCTCCTTTTCCGCGTCGGTGAGGGTGTATTCCGGATACATCTCGAGAAAGCCGTCGGGATCGACCGGGTAGCTCGGGAAGAAGTTCTTCGGCTCCTGGTAGATGCCGCCGAACCAGGAGAAGTGCGTGGCGGAGGCGACGCCTTCGATCCGTTCCATGCGCGGCTCGTAGCTGGCCGGGAGGTTCTGGATGATCGAGACCTTGTGGCGCACGATGAGACGATCGGCGTCGGCCATGTTCACGCCGCCGACGAGCGCCTGCCGGATCGCGCCGAGCAGGCCGAAGAGCACGAAGGCGACGACGATGGAGAGGATCGTGAGCGTCGTGCGGAGTTTCTTCCGCTTCAGATTGCTCCAGATCAGGGTGAGGAACTTCATTCCGGATTCTCCGCGAAGAGCTGGCCTTTGTTGAGATAGACGGTGCGGTGGGCGCGGTGCGAGGCGTGCGGATCGTGCGTCACCATGATGATGGTTTTTCCGTGCTCGCGATTGAGCGCCTGCAACAGGTCGAGAATCTCGTCGCCGGATTTGCGGTCGAGGTCGCCCGTCGGCTCATCGCACAACAGGATCGTCGGATCGGTCACGATCGCGCGGGCGATGCCGACGCGTTGTTGCTCGCCTCCGGAGAGCTGGCGCGGGTGATGGCGGGCGCGGTGGCTGAGGCCGACGGCGTCGAGCGCGACCTTCACATGCTCCCGGCGCTGCCGTTTGCCGAGGTGCGTGAGGAGCAGCGGCAGCTCGACGTTGCGCTCCGCGGTGAGGACGGGGAGCAGGTTGTAGAACTGGAAAACGAGTCCGATGTGCCGGGCGCGCCAGGCGGCGAGGGCGCGATCGGACATCGTGTCCACGCGATCGCCGCCGATCTCGACCGTGCCGGCCGTGGCGCGGTCGAGCCCGCCGATGAGGTTGAGCAGGGTCGATTTTCCCGAGCCCGAGGGGCCCATGAGCGCGAGGAAATCGCCCTGCGCGACCTCGAGATTGAGGCCGGTCAAGACGTGGATCTCCTCCGAGCCACGACGGAAGACCTTGTCGACGTCCTTGATCCGGACGAGGGAACCATTGCTGCCGTTGCTGGTTGTCATTCAGTTGTCTCCTTTACGAGCGCTCCATCGGTGAGGGATTCAGGGGCATTGATCACGAGGGTTTCCCCGCCCTGGAGCCCGGCGGTGAGAATGGCTTCGTTGTTGTTTCGGGAAGAAATGGTGACCGCCCGGCGCTCGACCTGCCCGCCACGCACGATCCAGACGATGTCGCGCCCTTCCACGCGGCGGATCGCGCGCTGCGGGACGGCCACGCTGCGGGCCGGCGTCGCCTGCTCCTCGCCCGGCGCGCTCTGGAACGCGACCTTCAGGCTCATGTCCGGCAGGATGCGCGGATCGAGTTGGTCGAAACCGATGCGCACGCGCACGCTCGCCTTCTGCCGGTCCGCGGTGGGGATGATCGCGATCACGCGCGCCGGGATGCGCCAGTCCGGATACGAATCGAGCGTGGCGAGCACGGGCTGTCCGGCGGAGACGCGATTGATATAGCTTTCGTTCACGTCCACCTCGATCTCGAGCGAGCGCATGTCGACGATCGTGCAGATGCCCGTGCGGGTGAAGCCGCCGCCGGCCGAGATCGGCGATATCATTTCGCCCGGCTGGGCGTTTTTGGAAACGACCACGCCGGCGAACGGCGCGCGGATGATCGTGTCGTCGAGTTGTTGTTTCCAAAGCGCGACCTCCCGCCCGGCCACCGTGATCTCGGCGCGCTGGCGCTCGAGCCGCGCGACGAGCGTGTCCACGCCAGCCCGCGCCTCGTCGATCTCCGCGGCGCTGACCACCCGCGATTCGCCGAGCTGGTTCGCGCGCTCGAGCGTGGCGCGCGCGAGGGTGAGGCCCGCCTCGGTTTCGCCGAGCGTGGCCCTGGTGGAGGCGAGTTGCGCTTCGGCGAGGCGAAGGCTCGCCTCGACATTGGAGCCGTCCACGCGCGCGAGCACCTGGCCCTCGTCGACCTCCATGCCCTCCTCGATCATCACCTCGATCACCCGGCCGGTCACCTTGGACGAAACCGTGGCGGCCCGCCGCGCGGTGACGTAGCCCGAGGCGTTCAGCAGGGTGGTGGCGTTTCCGGAATCGAGCGCGCGCGCCTGGATCGTCTCCACCGCGATCGGTCGCGGGCGCTGCCACCACCACCAGGCCGCGGCTGCGATGGCCACGAGCAAAACGACGGTCACGACCAGCGCCGTGCGCGGGGCGCGCGGAGCCGCCGCGGGGCGGTGCAGTCTCAACTGGTCCAGCTTCTCTTTGGCGAGTGGCATGAGTCGGGCGGCGCCGGTGATTGGGCCGACACTTTCGATTGGTTGAAGAAACTCGCCAGCCGTTGCAATCGTGGAGAGGGGCAGTGAGTAGCGAGCATACGGCCGGGCGGTGGCGCCTGGCGCCCGCAGCCCCCGCCGTCGCGCCTTTCCTACTCGCTACTCGCTACTTCCTTCCGTCCATCTCCCGCAGCCACGCGGCCGTTTTCGCCGCCACCTCCGACAACCGGGGCTCGGTGATCATCTGCATGTGCTCGCAGTCGAAGTCCGCGAGTTCGAACGGTCCTCGCGCGAACTTCTCCCAGCCCCAGCGCGGCGTGAGTTGATAGAGCAGGGCCTCGGAAATGGGAAAACGCGTCGCCCGCGCGACCAGCATGTTTCCCGCGTACGGTTTCATCCGGTATTCCTCGCCGGCGCGGCTTTGCGCGCGATGCCAGGGCGTGGCCTCCCGCGGCGCGGATCGGTTGCCGTTCCGGTCGTTGGCCAGCCATCGCCGGGCCGACGAAAGATGATGGCGCACCCGGCCGGAATAGTGCGGCAGAAAACTTCCGATGATCGCCTCGCGCGACCGCTCGCGTCCGAAGACGATGCGGCGCATCGCCTCGCCGAGCCGTCCGATCCGGCCGCGTCTTTCCCATTCGTCGAAGGGAAACGCGTGCCAGAGCGCGAGCCCGCGCACCTCCTCGCCGGCGGCGCTCAACTGCTGCGCGACCTCGTAGGCGAAGATCCCGCCGAGACAAAATCCGGTCAGCGCGTAGGGCCCGCGCGGTTGCGCCTTGCGGATCTGTGAAACGACGTGGGCCGCGATCGCCTCCGCCTGTTCCAGCGGAGGCTCCCCGCCGTCCGCCCCGGGCAGGACGAGGCCGTCGAAGTAACGGCGGTCGCCCGCGATGCGCTCGACGAGCGCCTTCGGCATCAGCCCGATGCCGTTGTAGCCGGGGATGTTGAACAACGTCGTGCCGCGCCCGGATCCGCGCAGTTTCATCGCGCGCGGGAGCGCCGCTCCGTCCGCCAGGCCCCGCGCCATCTCCTCGATCGTCCTCGCCTGCAACACCATGGCCGGCGGCGCGCGCCGCGCGGTCGCCGCCTCGATCTCGTGGGCGAGCTTCACGGCGAGGAGCGAGTGGCCGCCGATGTCGAAGAAATCGTCGCGTATCCCGATTCCGGATACACCGAGCGCGCGTTCCCAGACTTCCAGCAGGATGGCCTCGAGCGCCGACTCCGGCGGCGCGCGCGTCACGCCGGGGCTCATGGCTGCCGCATCCGGCGTGGGGAGCGCGCGCCGGTCGATCTTGCCCGTCGCCGTGCGCGGGAGCGACTCGTGGAAGACGATGAACGCCGGCACGAGATGCGCGGGCAGGCGCTCGCGCAGAAACTCCTTCAACTCGTCCGCCCCGGCCGCGCCTTTTCGCGTGATGTGCGCCACGAGCCTGCTTCCCGCGTCCCCGCGCGCAAAGCTGGTCACCACCGCCTCGTCCACCGCCGCATGCGCCGTCAATGCCGCCTCGATCTCCCCCGGCTCGATCCGGAGCCCGCGGATCTTCAACTGCTCGTCGCGCCGCCCGTGAAACTCGAGCCGGCCGTCCGGCCGCCAGCGGCCCAAGTCGCCGGTCCGATAGATTCGCGCGCGGGAAGCGCCCTCAAAGTTCGGAGTCCCGCCTTCAGGCGGCTCGGCCGGCCTTGGAGGCCTGCTCTCCAGACCGCCTGAAGGCGGGACTCCGAACTTTGAGCGCCGCGGCGGCAATTTCCAGTCATCGCCCGGAAACGAACCGCTTGGGTCTTCCACGAACCGCGCCGCCGTCTCCTCCGGGGCCCCGAGATATCCCCGCGCAACGCCGGCCCCGGCGATGACGATCTCGCCGATCGCGCCGCGCGGAACGAGTTGCAGCGCGTCATCAACGATGTGGGCGCTCACGTTCGGGATCGGCCGGCCGATCGATGCCGCCGTGTCCGCGCCCGCGGCGGTGATGTCGTCGACCGTGCACCACACCGTGCCCTCGGTCGGCCCGTATTCATTGAACAACGACACGCCCGGCAGCGCCTCGCGATGAGCCGCGGGCAATCCCGGCGGGCAGGCTTCGCCGGCGACCACGACCGCCTTCAAGCGCGTGCGCCTTCCGCGAAGCTCGCCGAGAACCAGTTGGTGCAGCGAGGGCAGGCAAAGGGTGTGCGTCACGCGCTCGTCGATGATCAAGCGCGCCAGCGCCGCCGGATCCCGCTCCGCCCCGGGAGGCGGAAGAACCAGCGTGCCGCCGCTCGCGAGCGTCCAGAAAATTCCGGCGACCGAGCTGTCGAACACGACGGGGGACAGGAGAAGAAAACGCGGAGCAACTTCGCCGTATACCTCCCGCCGGGCCAGGGTCGAGGCCACGGCCTGCCGGTGCTCGACGACCACGCCCTTCGGTTTTCCGGTCGAGCCGGAGGTGTGGATGACGTAGGCGGGAGACGCGGGCGAAGGGACGCGCGGGCTGGCGTCGCCAGTTTCTGGATACACCCGGGCGGAAGGCGGCGCGGTGGCGTCGACCTCGATCACGCTCACGCGCGGGCCCGCGATTCGCGCGCCGGCCTCGCGGACCGCTCCGGCCGGCGCGCCGGGCGGGGCGAGGACCACGCGCAGGCCGGCGCTTTCGATCAAGTCCGCGATCCTCCGCGCGGGCCAGCCGGGATCGAGCGGGACGTAGGCCGCGCCAGCTCGAAGCGCGCCCGCGATGCCCACGAGCATCGCGGGCGAGCGCTCGAAGCAGACGCCGGCGCGCGGC
>CAZFCY010000009.1:17022-33459 GCA_964517665.1 uncultured Opitutaceae bacterium
TCCGCGCTGGCGTGTCCAAATTCTGAATACGTCATGCCGCGCCCTCCGGCCGGCGCGACCGCCATGCGCGCGCCGTGCAGGCGGATGCTCTCCTCGAGCAGCGACGCCAGCGTGGCCGCGGCGGGAAGCTCGAGCCGCGCTCCGGTTCCAAATCGCAGCAGGCGCGCGCGCTCCGCGCGCGACACGCAGGGCGCCTCGCGCGTCGGCGCGCGAGGACGCGCCGCGAGTTGCGAGAGGTGCTCGACGAAATCGCCGAGCCACGCCGCGGCGGTTTCCATCTCGAAGAGGTCGTCGCGAAACTCCAGCGCGAGTTCATGGCCGCCGTTTCGTTCCGCGACGAGGAGCGTGAGATCGACCTTGGCCGAATGCGGGTGATGATCGCGCAGCTCCGTCTCCAGTCCGCGCATGGCGGGAGGAGCCGTGGCCGGGCCGCGCATGACGAGCATTGACTGATAAACCGGCGGCACGCCATCGGCCCGGGCGGGATTGAGCCGGCGCACGATGGCGGGGAAGGAAACCTGCGCGCGCGCGTGAACCTCGAGGGCGGCGAGGTGGGTGGAGCGAAGCCGGTCGAGGAACGACGCCGCGCCGTCGTCGCGCGCGCGAAACGGCAGCGGGTTGATGAAAAGCCCGGCCGTCTCGTCGAGGCCCGGAAGAAGCGCGCGCTGCGAAACCGGCGCGCCGACGACGATGTCGGGCTGCGCGCAGAGGCGGTGAAGAAACGAGGTCCAGGCGGCGAGAAACCCGATGAACGGCGTGACGTCGGCCGCGCGCAGCGCGGCGTCGAAGCCGCGCGACGCCTCCGGAGGGATGGTTTGAAACACGCGCCGCCCGGAGAACCCCGGCCGCGCGGGCCGCGGGCGGTCCAGGGGCGGGCCGGCCGCCCCGGGCGCGCCCGCGAGCGCGGCCGCCCACCAGTCCAGTTGTGTATCCAGAAACTGGACACGCCGCGCGTCGCGCTCCCACGCCGCGAAGTCCGCGGGCTGAAGCGCCGGCGAATCGGGTTCCGTGCCGTCGCCGGAGATGCGGGCGTTGTAGGCGCGCGCGAGGTCGCGGAAGAGGATTTCCTCGGAGGCCTCGTCGGCGATGATGTGGTGAAGATTGAAGACGAGCGCGTGATCGTCCGGCGCGAGTCGCGCCAGGAACGCGAAGAAGAGCGGCCCGCGCTCGAGATCGAAAGCGCGTCGATCCTCGCGGTCGAGCAGCTCCTCGAGCGAAGCCGCTTCGACGCGCGTCAGCCGCGGATTCCGCGGATCGCCGGGCGGGCGGATCTCCTGCGCGGGCTCGCCCTCGCGCGCGGGGAAGACGGCGCGAAGCGCCTCGTGCCGCGCGACGACGCGACCGAAGGCATGCTCGAGCGCGGCATGCCCGGGCGCGCCGCGAAGCCGGAGGACGAAGATGAGGTTGTGGCCGGCGCCGCTCGAGTCGAGTTGGTGGAGAAGCCAAAGTTGTCGTTGAGTTTCGGATACAGGCAGCGGCCCGTCGCGCCGGGCGCGCGGGATGAATGCGGGTTCGGGTCGCGCCTGCGCCGCCCGGACCCGTTGGAGGAGCCCGGCAAAGCTGGCTTGTCGAAGGAAGTCGGCCAGCGCGACGGTTGCGCCCGTGCGCCGCCGCACGGCCGCGAGCAATCGGGCCGCGAGCAGGGAGTGTCCGCCGAGATCGAAGAACGACGCGCGCTCGTCCGTCACGGGTCTGCCCAGCGTCTCGCGCCAGGCGTCCGCGACGCCGGCCGCGAGTTCGTCCGCGTGTTCGATCTCCCGCGCGTGCTCCTCGCGCTGAAAGCGCGGGACGGGCAGCGCGCGCCGGTCGAGCTTGCCGCTCGCGCCGAGCGGGAAGCGTTCGAGCACGGTGATCGTGGCGGGAACCAACTGGGCCGGGAGCCGCGCGCGCATCGCGGCCATCAGGCGTTCCGGCTCCGGCGCGGGCAGCCCGGCGCGCGGGATGACATGGGCGGCGAGCAGCTTGTCGCCGCCGGGCCCATCGAGCGCGACCACCACCGCGCCGCCGACATCGCGCTCCTCCAGCAACGCCGCCTCGACCTCGCCGGGCTCGACGCGCACGCCGCGGATCTTGATCTGGAAATCCGCGCGCCCGAGGTATTCGAGGTTCCCGTCCGGCAGCCAGCGCGCGAGATCGCCCGTGCGATACATCCGCGCGCCCGGCGTCGAGGCGAACGGATCCGGCGCGAACCGCTCCGCCGTGAGTTCCGGCCGGTCGAGGTAGCCGCGCGCGACCTGCGCGCCCGCGATGCGCAGCTCGCCGGGACAGCCGACCGGGCACGGCCGGCCGCGGGCGTCGAGCACGTGTAGTTGAGTGTTGGATACAGGTCGGCCGATGGGCACGGAGGTTTGGTTGGAGAACTCCGCGCAATCGAACCACGAGACCTCGACCGCGGCCTCGGTCGGGCCGTAGAGGTTGTGCAGCGTCGCGCCATGCCGCGCGCCGATCAGCTCATGGAACTCGCGCGCCATCGCCCCGGGAAGCGCCTCGCCGCTGCAGTAGACGTGGCGCAGCGTCGCGAGTGGATCGCTCACCCCGGCGGCGCGGACGTGGGCGAGGAACGCGCCCAGCATCGACGGCACGAAGTGCAGCCGCGTCACCCGGTGGCGGTGAATCGCCTCGACGAGCGCGGCCGGATCCTTCTCCGCCCCGGGCGCGGGCAGGGCGAGACGCGCGCCGGCGACAGACCACATGAACAACTCGACCACCGACACGTCGAAGGTGATGGTGGTCGTCTGCAATTGGACGTCGTCCGCCGTGAACGGATGTTTCTCCTGCATCCAGAGCAGGCGGTTGACGATCGAGCGGTGCTCGATGAGCGAGCCCTTGGGCCGGCCGGTCGAGCCCGAGGTGTAGATCACGTAGGCGAGATCGCGCGGCCCGGCGGGATCGTCCAGACCGTCCGGAAGCGCGCGCGCCTCGATGTCATCCGGAAGCTGTATTTGAATCGCGGATACACCCGGCGGCGGCCGGGCCCCGGGGCCGGCGAGGATCGCGACCGCCCGGCAATCCTGAAGCAGAAACGAGATCCGCTCGTCCGGCTGGTCCGGATCGACCGGCACGTAGGCGCCGCCCGCGCGGAGCGCGCCGAAGAGCGCGACGGGAAGCCATTCGGAGCGGCGCATGAAGATGGCGACGGTCCTGCCCGGGCCGGCGCCGGCCTCGCGCAGCCGATGGGCGAGGACGCGCGATCGCGCCTCGAGTTCCGCGAAGGTGAGCCGGGTCCGGCCGAACTCGACCGCGATCCGATCGGGATTCGCGGCGGCCTGCCGCGGGAGGAAATCGTGCAGCCGGAGCGAGGGATCGTAGGCGCGCGCGGTGTCGTTGAAGTCGACGAGCACCTCGCGCTCCTCGCCGGGCGCGAGGATGGAAAGATCGTCGATCGCCGCCGCCGGCGCGAGCGTTGCCTGCTCGAGCACGTGGACCAGTCGCGCGAGCATCCGCCGCGCGGTGTCGCGGGCGAAGAGGTTGCGGTCGTATTCAAAAAACAATGACACCGGCTCGCCGGGCGCGCGCGCGGGCTCCATGTCCCTGCCTTCCCGGGCGGGGCCGCAAGGATCGGCGAGGCCGAGGGAAAAGTCCGTCGCGGGCGTTTCCGCCGGCTCTTCCGCGAGGGCGGCGGACAGCGCGGCGA
Organism: uncultured Opitutaceae bacterium; assembly: GCA_964517665.1. Taxonomy (GTDB): domain Bacteria; phylum Verrucomicrobiota; class Verrucomicrobiia; order Opitutales; family Opitutaceae; genus Congregicoccus. The sequence goes on from CAZFCY010000009.1 coordinate 20,657, forward strand.
CGATGTCTTGAAACGAAGACTCCGGCCGCACGCGCGCCCGCAGTCCTGTCCGGGAGGGCGGGGATCCCGCGGCGGGCGGCTGAATCCGCGCGAAGGAAAACGCCTCCAGGCCGGTGAAACGGTGGAGCAGGGCGGCCCATCCCGCGAGGGGCACGGCCGCCGGGTCGGCGCGGAGGCTGCCGGCCAGCCGGGTCATCCGCTCGCGCAGCGCGAGGGGGATCCGGACCGACTCCCGTTCGAAAACGGGCGGGCGTCCGTGGACGCGCGGATGATCCGTGAGCAAATCCGCGCGCGGGAAGCGGTCCGCCTCGTGGGCCATGGGGTTGTTGGCCGCGATCGGCATGGAGGAAACGCCGGTCGTCAGAACGGCATCACGTTCACCTCGAACACGCGCTGCACGATCCAGCCGATCGCGACCGCGCTGATCAGGGCGGAGCCGAGGCGGAGTTTCACCGGCTGGTAGAAGCCGCGGCGCCGGACGAGGAACGCGAGCGGAAAAAACACCGCGACGATCGCGAGCTGCCCGAGTTCGACCCCGACGTTGAAACTAACCAGGGCGATCGCGAGCGTGCCGGCGGGCAGGGCGAGATCCGCGAGGACGTTGGCGAAGCCGAATCCGTGGATGAGGCCGAAGCCGAACGCGACCATCCACGCGCGATCGCGCACGACCGGCCAGATGTTGTTCAACGCCGCGAGCAGCACCGAGAGCGCGATGACCGACTCGACGAGTTTCGCCGGCAGCGTCACCAGATGCAGCGCGGCGAGGCTGAGCGTGACCGAGTGCGCGACCGTGAAAGCGGTGACGACCTTCAGCACGTTGATCAGCGCCTGCCGAAAGCTTCCGACCGGATGCCACCGGCCGTTCTCGTAGTGAAGGACGGCGGGCAGCAGCAGCGCGAGGAGGAAGAGGATGTGGTCGATGCCGATCCAGATGTGCCAGACGCCCTCCCAGGTGAACTTCGCGAACTGGCCGAGCGCGCCCGGCTCGCGCAGCGAGACCTCCCAGCGCGGCCGGTCGTAGGAGAGCAGGCCGAGCGTCGTCTCGCCGCCGGATTCGAGACTCGTCACGACCTTGTGCCTGGGATCGAACTCGAAGAAATCGACGCACGACACGGCGAGGCTCTCATGCCGCGAAACGTCGGCGGTGAACCGGATCATCGTGTGTGCCCGTGAGTCGGTGACCGCGACCTCGGGCTCGGCCGGCGTGAAGGGAATGTCCGCGCCATCGGCCGAGAGCCGCAGCCAGGGGAGGTCCTTCGCGAGCGCGAGCGTGATCCTTCCGCCGGAGTCGACGGGCGTATCCGGAATGTCACTACGGCGCGCGCGCTGGCGCAGCATCAGCTCGATCGCGGCGAGATCGACGTCCGCGACGTGGACCTCGCCGTGAAGCGGGCCGGCGGGCGTGGCCTTGATCAGGATCGAACTCGTGCCGGGCTGATGCGCGGACGCGATCGTGGGAGCGAGCAGCGCGATGAACACCAATGCCGCGGCGGTTGTTTGAGCGCCTCGAGGCAACGCGGGCAGGAGCGCCCGCGTCCACCTTCGACCGATGGGGCCCTGCCGGAGGTTTCGCGCTGTGGCGGCGGCGTTGCCGTTGATCATGGGATTTCGAAAGTCAGGGTGGCCCAGTGGGATTCCCACATCATTTCGTCGCCGGCGGGCGCGCGGGCGATGTGGACGAAGCTCAGCCACCAGACGCCGGTGTCGTCGATCGGCACGGCCACGCGGCCGCCGGCATTCGACCGCAGGATGACGTGTGGCGGCGCGGCGCGGAACGCGGGTTTCGCGCGGCCGACCACCACGGGTTGCTCCGCGAGCGGCTGGCCGCGCAAGAGGAGCAGGAACTCGAGCGCTTCGCCGGGTTGCGCCTCGGCCGGGTGGGTGAGCGGGACGAACTCGACCACGAGGCCGACCGGTCCGGTGACGTTCGCCGTGCGCTTCCCGCCGGCCTGGAGGAGGAGCTTCACGTGCTTGAACCATCGCTCGGTGATGATCGCGTCGGGATCGGTGATGCCGTGCCGGCCGACGGGCTCGTCGTGCAGGCCCTGCTCGGCGAGGTATTTGTTGAACACATCCGGGGTCATCGCGGCGCCCGCGGCGTTGAGCGACAGGGCGACGATGTAGGAGCCTTCCCGCGGGAGGGTGACGTCGAAATGGCTCGTCAGCCGCTCGTCGATCGCGCCGGCCCAGGCGCGCGCGGCCTGCCATTTTCCCCACGGGCGCGATCTGAAGCCCTCCTGTTTCCAACCTCCGGTTCCGATGTCGCGCCCGCCCGCCGGGCCGGCGAGGAAGAGGCGCTCGACGTGAGTGGCATCGAGCCGCATCACGCTCTCGTCAAACGTGCCGTGAAACACCCTCGCTTCGACTGTGTCTCCGGCATCGATCCGATGTCTGGCGACACGGAGGAAGGTGTCGTGGCCGTGCAGCAGGCCGGCTTGAAGTCCCGAGACCGCGAGCATGGCGACGGCCCGTGAAAGCCGGCCGGGACGGAGGGGGGTGGTGAGCATCGCAGCAATCGGGGAAAGCCAGGCAATGGCCGGTTTGAGGCCCTGAGTTTCCAACTAATTCCCGGGCTTTTCAATCCCGGACGCGGCGCTTCCGGGAGCATTGCTCAACCGAGATCCCGCCGTTTTGCGGAGATATCGGCGAGGCGCGTCTCGAAGTGCGTCTTCTCCTCGGGGCCGAGAAACGGGAGCGAGTCGGCCAGGAGTTTTTCCGCGTGGGCATAACTGATCGCGGCCGCCGGGGCGTTGCCGCGAAGCTCGCAGAGGACGGCGTCCTCGGAGAGCAATTCCGCGAGGATGAGCGAACGGGTGACGCGGAGGTGCCCGCCGCTTTGCAGCAACACGGCGATGTCCGCGGGCGCGGACTGTTTGATGAGCGAGAACGGAAGGCCGATCTGCTCGAGGCACGCGCGTTCGATTTCCTGCCGGGCGGCCTCGGTCTGGCCTTGTTTCCTTTGATGGATGATGCCCGCGAGGACCATCGAGATCTGTTGAATGAGCCGGAGGATGTAGTCAGCGGACACGAGTGGAGGGAAGTTGCGCAAGTTGCCCGGGAAAGCGACCGGCGACGCGAGCCGGATCCGGCTCGCGTCGCGGATGGAGCGGGAAAACCACGCGCATCCGTGAGCGAAACCCTATAAAAAGCACGTTTTCAGGCAAAAGTTTCTCGCACGAAAATTCGCGAGGCAGATGCTTGTCCACACGCCTCGCATGAGGTGTTCCATTTCCCTTCCCCAACCTCCGATTTGTGATCGAGCCCACTGATGAGCCTCCATCGGATGCGCCCATTCGGCGCCGCATCCGCGTCCTGATTATCGAAGATCATCCCATGGTGCGTCGTGGCATGCGCTCTCTGATCGACAGCACGGAGGATCTCATCGTGTGCGGTGAGGCTCAGACCATCCAGGCGGCGCTCGAAACCTACGAACAGGAACGGCCCGACGTGGTCTGCCTCGACCTGATGTTGGGGGCGTCGGATGGAACCGATCTCATCGGCGTCATCCGGCGGGTCGATCCGGCGGCGAAGATCCTCGTGCTCTCGGTCAAGGACGAGGACGCGCACGCCGAGCGGTGCCTTCAAGCGGGAGCGCTCGGCTATGCGATGAAGGTGGAGAGCAACGAGCACCTGCTCGCCGGAATCCGCAAGGTCGCGGGCGGCGATCTGTTCCTGAGTTCGCGCTTTGCCATGTCGATGTTGAACCGGGTGCATCGATCGGCCTCCGCTCGCGGGCTCCAGACCCTGTCGGAGCGCGAGATGCAGGTCTTTCAACTGGTCGGCCTCGGGATGACCACACGCCAGATCGCCGAGCGCCTGCGCATCGGAATCAAGACGGTGGAGACGCACCGCGAAAACATCAAAAACAAGCTCGGCCTCGATCACGGCGCCGCGCTCGTGCGGGCGGCGGTGAGGTGGGTGAAAAGGTCACTCGACACCGATGCGCAAACCTGACCCCGCGCGCGCCGGGCCCGCCCTGGCGGGTTGACGGCGGATGCCCGACCCCGCAGGCTGCGCCGCAGCAGCGACCCGCGCCACGTGAACGCGTCTTTTTTGCACCCCTTTGGCTGGGAGGCGGTCAACGACCACTTGTATTTTGCCAGCGCCTTCGGCTGGCTGATCGGCGCCGGGCTGGCCTGGTGCTTCGCGGGTGTGCGGCCGGCGGGGCCGAGGTGGCGGATCTGGCTGCCGGTTTCCGTCATCCAGCTCGGTTGCGCGCTCGGAAGCGCGTTCATGATGCTGGAGCAGCACGCGGCTCTCGTGCCCTCGCTCGCCTTTGCGGCGCCGCTCACGCGCTGGAGCTGGTTTCTCGCCCTCGCCGGGGCCGCCGTGGCCTTTCCGCGGCCTCGTTTCTTCGTCAAACGCCGCAAGGCCTGGGCGGCGCTCATTGCGATCTTCGTTCTGGCCGGCGTCGCCAGCCTGATCGTCGGCGGACCGGGCATCAACGGCCTGCGGGCGGCCGCCGCTCTCGCCGCGATGTGGTTGCTCGTCGGCTCCGGCGCGTTTGAGCGCGCCCCGGGGGTGACGCTGAGCGTCGTGTGGGGGCACCGTTTCATGGGCGTGCTCACCCTCGCCGCCGCCCTGGGCGACGCCGACGCGCTGTGGAAGGCGGCGCAGGCGATGCCCGGAGCCGCGGGCTGGGAAATTCCCTTCAGGCTGGCGCATGCCGCCATCGTCGCGCTCGTCGCGCTCGGCGCGTGCGTGGCGCTTTGGATGGCGTACTTGCGCGAGCACACCCTGCCGCGGGTGCGGTTGCGCACGCGGTTTTTCGGGCTGAGGCCGGCGCATCAGTTCCCCGTCGTGATGCTCGTCGCCCTTCTCGCCGGCGGCGCGCTGGTCGAATCGGTCGCGCGCCGGTCGCGAGCGGACGTGAGACGGAGCATGCAGGAGGATCTGGAGACGGCCGTGCGCCTGTTGGAATGGCCGGTGAGGGCGGGGGCCTCCAGCGGCTTCGACTTTTCCGACCAGGCGCGCTGGAGGGCGGCCTTGAAACGACTGGTCCATGGACGGAAATCGTTCGAGGCCGCGGCTCTCTTCACGGCGCGGGATGGCCAGGCGCGGATGCTCGTCTCGCTGGCGGCTTCGCCGGGTGGAGCCGCCGATCTGTTTTTGAGCGAAGCCCTGGTCTCCGGCTGGCTGCGCGCTTCCGGAACCGACGGCCGGCCTGCGACCCACGCCTCCGTGATCGGCCCGGGCGGCATGGCCCTGGTCGCCGCGCCGGTCGTCGAAGACGCGCCGGCGGGCGCGGCGCCGGTGCTGGTGGTGTTGAACAACGCAAGAGTACGCACGGCGCGGCTCGTGCTCGCGCGATTGCACGGGTTGCTCGTCGTCCTGCTCTCGGGCACGGTGGCGCTCGGGGCGTTGACCTACACCGTGCGCGCGTTCAACGAGAGCGAGCTGCGTTCGCTCAAGGAGCAGGCGGAGGCGGACAACCATGCCAAGGGCGAGTTTCTCGCCATGGTCTCGCACGAGATCCGCACGCCGTTGCAGAGCGTCCTCGGTTACGCCGAGCTGGCCGCGGGCGAGCCGCTTACGCCGGCGGCGGCGCGACACTTCAACGCCATCCGCTCGCAGGGCGCGATCCTGCTTCGCGTGGTGCAGGACATCCTCGATTACAGCGCCATCCAGACCGGCGAGGTGAAGCTCTCGCGCGACGCCGTGATCGTCGCCGACCTCCTCGAGGACATCGGGCGCGCCTACCACGCTCGCGCCGCCGTCAAGGGCCTGAGCCTCACCCTGCGAGCCCGCGAGGGCGTCCCGCGCATCATCGAAACGGATCGCACGCGCGTGTCCCAGCTCCTGCTCAACCTGGTCGGAAACGCGCTCAAGTTCACCGCCCGCGGCGAGATCGCGGTCACGGTCGCGCTGGCCGATTCCGGCGGGGAGAAGAACGGGCGGATCGTCCTCGACTGGACGGTCTCGGACACGGGCCCCGGCATCCCCCGCCAGCAGTTGCGCCGGATCTTCGAACCGTTTCGAAAACTGCGCAACGAAGACGCCACGGGCGGCGGAGTCGGCCTCGGCCTGGCGATTTGCGAGCAGATCGTCCGCCGCATGGGCGGCACGATCACGGCCCAAAGCGTCTTCGGGCGGGGCACGACGCTCGTCGCCCGCCTGCCTGTGAAACCGTACCACGGCGTCGAGCCCGTGGGCGATGCGCGGCGCGCGCAGCCGACCGTGCCGATCCACGCGCTGAGCGGGCTCCGCGCGCTCCTGGTCGACGACAATCCGTATGCGCGCGAGCAGTTGCGCGAAGCCCTGCGCATGATGGGCGCGAGCGTCTGGTCGCGGCCCGATGGACGCTCCGCCCTGGACGCGGCGCGCAAGCGCGGCTTCGACCTCGCCCTGATCGATCTGAGGCTTCCCGACATGGACGGGTGCGCCCTCGCCAACGCCCTGCGCCGCGTCCTGCCCGGGCCGGACACACCATGGATCGTCGGCATGTCCGCCGGCATCTCCGATCAACGCCTCGAGCGCGCGCTCGCCGGCGATCTCGACGAGTTTCTCCTCAAGCCGATTTCCATGCCCGGCCTGGTGGAAACGATCAAACTCAGCCCGCTGGCGAGCCGCATCGCGATCGAGCCGTCCGCGCGCGTGGAGGAGCGCGGTTCGGCCGAGGAATCGCGGGACAGTTTTTTCTCCGAGGCCGCGGCGATCCTCGATCGCATGGACGCCGTCTTGAAGGACGAACGCGGCGAACGCCTCGCCGCCGAGGCGCACTACCTCGCCAACGGCTGCCTCGTCCTCGGCTTCGAAGCCGCCTTTTCCGCCTGCCGCGAGATCGAGGAACTCGCCGAAGCCGGCGTCTTCGAAAACATCGCCGCCCGCCTCGACACCCTCCGCCTCCTCCTCGAGCCCAACCAACCCCCGCCCGCCAACCCGGAAAAAGCCACGATCCTGTAACGTACGCGACAGAATCATGGCTCGAGGTGGAGCCCGGCTTCCGGGCGGGCCGCGCGCTTTCGAAAAACGATTGCGTCGCGAGGCGGGCGTTTCCCGAATGGGGCCGGAGTCGCTTGAATTGAACCTGGTTGGCACTGAGTTCGCGGGCTGGTTTTACCAGCAGGATTACATCACGTTCCTTGCCGTCCTGGGCTGGCTGACCGTGGGGCTGGTGGCGTGGGGAAATGCCGCGGCGGTGGATTCGCGGCGGATTCCGTGGCGGTGGTTCGCCTTCTTCGCGTTTTTTGCGTCGGTCGATGGCACGCTCGATCTGGCGAAAATGACCACGCCGCAGATCTGGCCGCCGGAGATCGATCCGTTGTTCAGGCTCTGTGGTTACGGCTGCCTGCTGGAGTTTTCGCGGCGGGGCATGCGGCATCTGCGCTGGGTGCGGGTCGGGCCGCTGGTGTCGGCGGCGATCCCGGTCGCGGCGCTCGCGGCGGTGTTTTATTTCCCCAACACTTCGCCGGCGCCGGAGTCGATCGTGGCTGTGCTGGCGAGCGTGTCGGCCGCGGTCGTGATCAGCGCGTCGGTCGGGAAAGGCAGCCGCTCGCTCCTCGCCACGGCGGCGGCGCTGCTCCTGCTCGGCGGCGGCGAGATGCTGCGCGGGCAGGGGAGCGTCGCGATCGACGGGCTCTACGGGCTTTTCGTGACGGGCGAGGGCATCGAGACGGCGGTGTTTTCCGCCGTGCTCGCATGGGTGGCCGGCGGTGGATTGTGGCTGCACGGCGTGGAGCGCCGGCGCGCGCGGGCCTACCTGCACGGCGGCGCGAAATCGCCGCTCACGTCGCTGATCCTTCCCGCGATCATCGCGGTGACGCTGGTGGTCGGTTTCTTCCTCGTCAACTGGAGTTCGGCGCAGGCGCGCGCGGGCATCGAGCGCAACTACAGCCTGCAGGCGCGCACGGCCGCGCTCGCGATCGACGCGGAGTCGCTGGGAATCGCGCTGGCCGGCCTGGACGGCGGGGGCGCATACGGTGAAGGGGAAAAAGTGCGGCGTCAGATCCAGGCGCTCCGGGACGTCGGCCCCGAGCTGTCGCGGGTGTATGTCTGGAAGGTGGCCGCCGGCATCATCGTGCTTCCGCAGGAATGGATCGCGGCCACGCCCGGGGCGGGGATGGGCCCGGACACTCCGGCGGTGAAACTGGTCGGCCCGAACGCGCTTCCGAAGGACACGCACGCGCACCTGCTCGGCCCGCTCGGTTCGCGCGAGGCGTCCGTGATGCTGCTGAGTTCGCCCATCATCGATGTCCGGGCGGGACAACACGCGGGCTGGCTCGGGATCGAAATCCCCGCCCATGAATGGCTGACCGCGCAGGCCTCGGCGCGCCTGCAGACCATCGCGCTCGTGGGCCTGTTCGCCTCGCTCGTGGTCGCGTTTCTCGCGCACCAGATGCTGCGCGAGTACGAGGGCGAGCTTCTCGTCGCGAAGGAGAGCGCGGAGGCGGCGGACCGGGCGAAGGACGAGTTTCTCGCCGTCATGAGCCACGAGATGCGCACGCCGATGCAGAGCGTGCTCGGCTATGGCGAGCTGCTCGCGCTTACGCCGCTCGATGAGACGCAGGAGGGCTACCTCGACGCCATCCGCAGCCAGGGCCGCACGCTGCTGCGCATCGTGCAGGACATCCTCGATTTCGCCATCCTGCGCAAATCCAGCTACACGCTGAAGAGCGAGGAGATCTACCTGCACCGGCTCGTGCGCTCGACCTTCGAGACAGTGCGTCCGCTGGCCGCGCGCAAGGACCTCGAATGCGACCTCTTCATCGCGACAGCCGTGCCCGAGGTGGTGCGGGGCGACGGCGTCCGCATCGAGCAGATCCTGCTCAACCTCCTCGGCAACGCGGTCAAGTTCACCGACCACGGCCGCATCCAGCTCGACGTCAGCCTCTCGGTCGAAGCCGGTATTGGAAAACCGGATACGACGACGGTCGTGTTTTCCGTCAGCGACACGGGCATGGGCATCCGCAAGACGGACCAGCGCAAGCTCTTCGAGCCGTTCACGCGATTGTCCTACGCCGAAAACACGCGGCGCGAGGGCGCGGGCCTCGGGCTCGCGATCGTGCGCCGGCTTTGCGAGCTGATGGGGGGCGACATCCAGCTCGTGAGCGAGTGGGGGCGGGGCACGCGGTTTTTCGTGCGCCTGCCGCTGCCCGTCCTCACGGCCGATCTGGTGGATGACTCCGACCTCTCGGAGGCGGGCGAAGTCACGCCGCCCGGGGAGATCGTCAACCTCGGCGAAGCGCTTCCGCTGCGCATCGTGGTGGCCGACGACAATCCCTTCATCCGCCGGCTCATGGTCGAGTATCTCCGCTCGATCGGCTACGAACCCGTCGCCCTCTCCGACGGCACGGAGGCGGTCGCCCAATGGCGCGGGGCGGACATCCTCATGATGGACCTGCGCATGCCGGGCCTCGACGGCGTGGCGGCGGCGAGCCGCATTCGCGCCGAATCGGGAAACGAGGCGGAGCCGTGGATCATCGGCGTGTCGGCCACGCTTTCGGAAACCGAGATCGCCCGCGCGATGGACGCGGGGATGAACGACTTTCTCGGGAAACCGTTCTTTGTCCAAAGCCTGATCGAGGCCATCAAGGCGAGTCCGCTTTACGCCCGCCGGGGCGGCGATCCAGGCGTGAGGAATGAGGCGCCGCCGGACGCGCCGGCGCCGGCGGAGGAACCGGCCGGCCTCGAGCCGGCCGTGGCGGGGGAGGACGCGGAAGAGATCCCGCCTGCGGCGGAGACTGGCGCGATGAGCTGGATGCCCGATCTTTCATTGGACGGCGGCGGGCTGGTCGAGGAAGCCGTGGCGGAGATTCCGCAGATCCTGAACGAGATCGATCACGCGCTCGATGCCTCCGACATGGAAACCGTGGCGGATCGCGCGCACTACCTCAAAAACACCATCTTCGCGCTCCGCATGGATCCGATGGTCGCGCCCTGCCGCGCGCTTTACGAGCTGGCGATGGCGGGAGACGGGAAAGGAACCCGCGACCAGCTCGCCATCCTCCGCGATTCCTTCGCCGCCTGGGCCGCGGACCGCGCGGCGCGGAAAGGGTGAGTCTCGCGCCCGGGATGTGCGGGATCGAGCTGGCGGCCTACAAAGGCAATGGCGAAGGCGTTGCGCCGATGACCATTCGGAAGTGGAAGGCCGGCCGGGATGCCCGCGATGAGCGAGGCGCCGTATCCACAACGGCACTACAACTTCGCCTCAGGCCTGCGGCACGCGGTCGAGGCGGAAGGGCTCGATCAGGCCCGTGAGCGCGGGCGGGAAGCGGCCGACGATGAGCACGCCGTCGTCGCGCGTTTCCTGGCGGTGCACGCCGCCGGCGTTGTGCAAGCGCCCCAGCACGTCGTAGCGATCGTGCGGCACGAGCACCTCCACCGCGCGGTTGCTTTCGTGCATCACCTCCATCATGCGCTCCATCAACGACGGAATTCCCTCGCCCGTGAAGGCGCTGACGTAAACCGCCTCGGGATGGTGCATGTGGACTGCGCGCAGATGCTCCGGGCTTCCGCGCTGGTCGATCTTGTTGAAGACGGTGATCATGCGCTTGCCGCTCGCGCCGATCTCGTCCAGCACGCCGAGGGTCGTCCGCGCGTGTTCCTCGAGATCGGGGTTGGTGACGTCGATCACGTGGATGAGGAAATCGGCGACCACGGTCTCCTCCAGCGTGGCCTTGAACGCATCGACGAGCGAGTGTGGCAGCCGGCGGATGAAACCGACGGTGTCGGTCAACAGCACGACCTGTCCATCGGGCAGCGACATCTGGCGCGTGGTCGGATCGAGCGTGGCGAAGAGTTTGTCTTCGGCGAGCACGCCCGCGCCGGTGAGGCGGTTGAGCAGGGTGGATTTTCCGGCGTTGGTGTAGCCGACGATCGAGGCGGTCGGCAGCGGCACGCGCATGCGTTTGCGGCGTTGGATGTCGCGGTGCTGCTGCACGGCGGCCAGCTCGCGTTTGAACATCGCGATGCGGTCGCGCACGATGCGGCGGTCGGACTCCAACTGCGTTTCACCCTGGCCGCGCGCGTTCGTGCCGCCGCCGCGCTGGCGGGAAAGGTGCGTCCACGCGCGCTTCAGGCGCGGGAGCGAATACTCCATGCGCGCCAGCCCGACCTGCAGGATCGCCTCGCGCGTCTGGGCGCGGTCGGCGAAGATGTCGAGGATGACCTCGCGGCGGTCGATGACGCAGAGCTTCGACTCCGCCTCCCAGTTGCGCTGTTGGGCGGGGCTGAGATCCTCGTCGATCACGATCACGTCGCACTCCAGTTCCCGGGCGCAGGCGATGAGTTCGGCGGTCTTTCCCGAGCCGATGAGAAAATGCGAGTTGGCTCCGCGCAGCCGCACGAGAACCGACTCGACGACCTCGATCTGGAGGTTTTCGACCAGCTCGCGCAATTCATCGAGCAGCGCCTGCCCCTCGTGGGCGGCCATGGATGGAAGCTGCACGCCGACGATCAGCGCGCGCGTGACTTTCTTCTGGATTTCGTCGGCAGAGATCATGCGTGCAAACCGCGAAGCATCGACGAGCGCCGCCCCGGCGTCAAACGCGGGAGACGAATGGATTTCAGGGGGGAGGTGTCAGCGACTGCCGGTCTGATCCCTGTCTCCCGTCTCCCGCCCGCTGTCCCTCAGCACCGCCTGCGCGAGCGCGTCCGAGCCGTCGTTCGGCGCGGGATCGATCGCGAGGATCGCGCAGAGCAGGTGATAAACATCGATGCCGTCCGCCCGCTCGATGGCTGTCTGCTCGCGAAAGGCCGGGCCGTGGCCGATGAAGAGCGCGCCCATGTCCGGCAGCTCCGGATCGTAGCCGTGCGCGCCCTTCATCGTCGCGGGATTCCACCTCGAGGCTTTCGCGCGGGTCGCGACTTCCCAGCCTTCGTCGGGCAGGAGGATGACCGGCGGGATCCGGCGATGCCCCGAGAAATGAAACCGCTCCGGCAACTCCTCGACGAGAAACGCGCGCAGGCGCGGATGCTTGTCGCGAAACCGATCGCGCAGGTCCGCCGCTGAGAGTTCATGAGGCCGGAGCCCGCCGACGGTTCCGTCGAAATCGACATGCGCCGCATCCGGGTCGATATAATCGTCGATGATGATCACGCGCTCCGTCGAGACATCGGTCATGCCGTGATCGGACACGATGACGAGATTCGTCCGCGCGTTCAGGCCGCGCTCCGCGATGCCATCGACCAGGCTGCCGATCGCGGCATCGACCTTGCGCACAGCCTCGCGGGTTTCGCGGCTGCGCGGACCGGAGCGATGGCCGGCGGAATCCACGTGATGAAAATACAGCGTGATCAGCGACGGTCGTTCTTCCTCCGGGAGATCGAGCCACGCGAGCACGCCGGCGACGCGCGCCTCGATCGGCGTGTCGTGCGCGTAGGGTTTCCAGAACGTCGGATTTCTGCCGCCGATCCGCGCGTCGGACCCGGGCCAGAAAAAACACGCGGCGATCAACCCCTGGCGTTCCACCGTCGTCCAGATCGGCTCGCCCTCCCACCAGCGCGATTCGCGCGCGGAGGGATGCGCGCCGATGCGGAAAATCGCGTTCCATTCCGGATCGAACATCTCGTTGCCGACGATCCCGTGGCGCGCGGGCCACAAACCCGTGACGAGCGTGTAGTGGCTTGGAAACGTCTTCGAGGGAAAGCTCGGAATCAACCGCCGCGCGTGCGCGCCCTCCGCGGCGAGCCGGCGCAAGACCGGCGGTTCGTGCAGCGTCAGGTAATCCCAGCGAAAGCCGTCGATCGAAACGAGGATGACGATCGGCCGCGCCGCCACGGTCGAAGCCGCGCCGCCGGCGTCAGGCGCCGCGACTGCGCGAACGAAAACGGAAACAAAAACGAGCGCGAAAAGCATCCGCATC